>JBJFGD010000190.1:0-2782 GCA_051892355.1 Acutalibacteraceae bacterium
TTTTTCGGTTCGTTTGGCTTTTATAAATGAACCAAATGTTTTTTTATCGGTCATATAAGACCACCTCCGCCTAACCTTCTATGACAACCCACATCAAACAGTCAATGGACTGTTAAGCCACCCCTTGATTTTTGTATAAAAGATGCTGTTATTATTCTATAATAAGTAATTTACACCTAAAATTACAATTCCTAATACTACAAGTACAACACCTGTTGCCCGGTTGAGTACCTTCGGGGTGCTTTTGTTAGCAAAGCGAGCAGCTATTCGTGCCCACAGCAGGGTAGACAAAACACAAAAAATCATAGTCCACCAATCAAATACACCACCAATGGCAAAATGACTTATGGCACCTGTAAGGGCGGTAAAAGTCATAATAAAAACGCTGGTACCCACTGCGGTTTTTAGTTCATAACCAAGTACGCTGGTAAGTATTAAAAGCATCATCATACCACCGCCTGCACCTATGAATCCGCATATGAATCCTATTATAATTCCGCAGAAAACAGATTGTATAAATCGCTTTTTGTATGAGACTGCAGTCATAGATTCTTTGGTGGTCATTACAGGCCTTACAATAAATTTTATACCCAATAAAAGTGTCATAAAAACAGAAAAATTACCCATTGTTGCAGAGGAAATCAGACTGGAAACCCAACTTCCTATCAAGGTAAAGATGAGAACTGTGACCATCATTACTAAACCGTTACGGATATCTAAATTCTTATTTTTTCCATATGTGTAGGCAGATACAGCACTTGCCAGTACATCGCTGGCTAAAGCAATTCCTACCGCTTGATATGCGGGTATATCTAAAAAAGTTACCAATATAGGGGTAATAACTGCTGCGGCACTCATACCTGCAAAGCCTGTACCAAGACCGGCACCTATTCCTGCAACAAAACAAATTAAAAATCGGTAAGGCATATAAATCTCTCAACTTTCAAACATAAAGATACATAATAGAATTTGTAAAAATTATATTTTATTATACTCTTTATAAAAATCAAGTCAATACATTAGAATTTGAACTTTTTATTAATTTACCATAAAAATAAGCCTTCTCCACTTTTGGCAGAAAAGGCAATTTTATTAAGTATTTTGTTCGAGTTTTATTACACATTTTTGTATAATAGAGATAAGGTAATCTACCGAATCATGGCAATCTTGGTTTACCCATTCGGTTATAATAGAAATTAAACCTTGGATATAGAATATCATAATGTATTTTCGGTCGCGCTCAGGCACCTGAAATCGCTCTAATATAGGGGTAAAAACAGCGTCAAACATTCTGTTATAGGTTTCATCGAGTCCCAAAGTTCCCGCATTTTCTGTGGCGGCTTTAAAAAGTCGCTTATTATCTTTTATATAGTTAAGATACGGACTTAGGTATTGAGGAGTTATAAAATACAGTTCGTCAAGCGAACAGTCTTTTAGCCGATATACAATTTTTTGTGAATCAGGCTCAACATAGCTTAAAAATTTTGTGTTCATATATTTAACGCTTTCGGAAAGCAGATCGGCAACAGTTTCGTAATGAAGATAGAAGGTCGAACGGTTTACGCCTGCTTTTTCACAAATTTCTTTTACGGTTATGTATGCGAAATCTTTTTTTGCAAGCAATTCCAAAAATGCTTCGTCCATTTTAACGGCAGTATTAAAATATTTACTTTCAGATTTATTCACTTTTTTTCAACCTCTTTTTCTTAATTGCGGAATTTAACATCATATATAATGCGACAATAACAACTATTCCGTAAACAAAGCTGCCTGTAATTGTATTCATTAGCCTGCGGTATGTATCGCCGTTGGTTGAAAATTGTGAAATCATCGCTGTTTGCAAACCGAGAAGCGACATCATAGCAGATACAAAGTTAAGCACCTTTGCGGCAGACAGAATAGGACTTTCAAATTTTCGGTATTTAACCATATTATTGATTGACATACCGAAAATATAAAATGTATACAGTGCCGACAGATAAATAATATACCCCGGGTATGAAAAGCCTGAGTTTGTCTTTATCATAAGAAATATCATTCCGCCCATAGGTATATTTAACGAAAGCAGCATCCAAGCAGTTTTTTGATAGCAGTTGTATTCGTAAACAGTTGAATCTGCTTTTTTACGATTGTAGCAGTAAATAAGGTATGCTTTCATTCCGCCGAGCAAAAGGTAATAAACCGCCATTGAAATAAACCAAACAGAAGAATAAATTATACCCGTTACAATACGAAATATTGCGTATATAAGATTAACTGCCATTCCTTGATAAAGACTAAAACTACCCCTAAATATCATATCAGATTTATAGCGTTTTACTATGTCATAAGAAGATATTTTGTTAATGGGCTTACTGCCTGTGACAATGGCTTTAATTTGCTTAAAGTTTTTTACAATAGCTGTAATTAAAATTACAAGAGAGTAAGCCGCCATAAAATATATTATATATGCCGACACACTCTCTTGTCTACCTTTTACAAAGATGAAAATAAGTGCAACAGATGCAACCGTCGGCAGTGTGCATAGTACCACTTTTGGCGGAAACAATAGTTTTCTTAAAATCAACTTTGCTTTTTTCATAATTATTTTTCGCTGATTTCTTTTGCAAGTTCTATAATTTCAAAAGCGTATTTTTGCTTGCCTTTTTCTAAAATCTTTTTGTAAATAGGGTAATTTAGCCCCATGCCGAAAAAGCCTATAATACCGATTATTATACCCAGAACAGTCATAAGGGTTGTTCCGCTGCCGATAACCTTCATTGAAAGGCACATTCCAACGCCT
>JBJFGD010000191.1:0-2779 GCA_051892355.1 Acutalibacteraceae bacterium
CTTTTGAAGCATCTACTTTAATTGTAGCATAAGAATAATATTCACTGTCAGTGCCGAAGCGTACCTTAACAGTATAGTCATATTCTTTTGAAGTTCCGGTCAATTCTTTAAAGGTATAACTGCTCTTTTCTTTGAAATCAAGCGTACCGCTTTCATCAATCATTTGACCGTTAGACCAAATTGAAACAGAACCTGTAGATTCATAGTTTGCAAAATCACTTCGTATTGCAACAATTGGGCTGTAAGTATAATTAACAACACCAGAACTTACATAAATTTTTATTGTAGTACCTTCTGCTACCTTTGAAGCAGAATTAGCATCGGGTTCTTGAGCAATAACATAGCCCTTTGGATATTCTTTATCGCTTGAAGTAAGATCGCGACTTTCAATCTGCACCACAAGACCTTGTTTTTCTATGTTAGATTTAGCTTTTTCTTCTGTAAGACCAACAACATTAGGCACATCTACCATTTTGGTTGCTTTACCTGTGCTAACATAAATTGTAATTTCTGTTCCTTCAGCAACTACAGTTGTACGCACAGGATCTGTTTTTATAACAAGACCCGCCTCAACCTCATCATCGGCAACCTGTTTAACAACGGTTTTAAATCCCTTTGATGTAAGTTCAGAAACAGCATATGATTCGGTTTTGCCGCAAACATCAGGAACTTTTATATTTGTTTTACCTGTGCTGATATAAAGTGTAATTATAGCACCCTTTTTAAGTTTTTTACCTGCAGCCTGCGACTGGTCGCAAATAATACCAATATCGTATTCATCGCTTGAAGCATCATCCCATTCAATTTCAAAAGATGAATAATATTCATTTTCTTTAACTTCTTCAATTGTCATGCCTACAAAGTTAGGACACTCAATTTCTTTGCCGGTGCTTTTAAACAGTTTGGGCACAAAAATAATAGCAAGAATAATTAAGGCTATAATAAGCGCAGATGCAATACCTGCAAGTATAGGTATCATATTATTCTTTTCTTTTACTTCTTCAACTTCATCTTCTGTGTCTTCAACAGCTGAAGCAGGTGTTGAAGATATTAAGGTATCAACAAATTTTGTAGGTGAATCATCAACAAAATAAGAATATTCAAAAGTTGTTTCCGGGTCTTTTTTAAACTGTTCAAGATCACAAAGCAATTCAGATGCCGACTGATAACGGCGCTCGGGCATTTTTTGCATTGCGTGCATTGTTATTTGTTCAAGACCAAGCGGTATTGAGGGGTTAATCTCTGTAGGCAGTTTGGGATCACGCTGAAGCTGCATAATTGCAACCGATACGGCGCTTTCTGCCTCAAACGGCAACTGACCTGTAAGCATTTCATAAAGCATTACACCTACAGAATAAATATCTGACTTTTCATCAGTTTTTTCACCTCTTGCCTGTTCGGGGCTGATATAATGAACTGAACCGATTGCCTTATCGGTAATGGTGCGTTGTTCATTTCGTGCAAAACGGGCAATACCGAAATCGGCAACCTTTATAGTTCCATCAGACAGTACCATAATATTCTGCGGTTTAATATCGCGGTGAACAATGCCCTTATCATGAGCATGTTGTAAACCTTTTAAAATTTGAATTGTAAAATATACCGCATCTTTCCAGCGCAGACTTCCCTGTCGTTCAATAAATTCTTTAAGGGTTATACCGTCTATATATTCCATAACGATATACTGAATAAGGTCACCAAAGCTTACATCATATACCTTTACAATATTAGGGTGTGAAAGCACAGCGATTGCCTTTGATTCATTTTTGAATCTGCGTATAAATTCTTCATTAGATACAAATTCCTCTTTAAGAATTTTAATTGCAACCGTGCGGTTTTCGACATTATCGTGGGCTTTATAAACAACTGCCATACCACCGACACCGATAATTTCCTGAATTTCGTAACGCCCGTCCAGACGCTTGCCTAAATATTTATCCATATATAGCACTATCCTTTCTTTCAGTTGGATATAACGGCTGCGGTTATATTATCTTTGCCGCCGCCCCGATTTGCCTCAATAATCAGCATATCGGTTATTTTATCTAAATCATTGTTTTTAACAATGTCAAAGATTTGTTTGCCATCAACATAATTAGTAAGCCCATCAGTGCAAAGTAAAATTTTATTGTTTTCAGAAATGTCAATACAATAACTGTCAGTCAAAACATTTTCTTCAACACCAAGTGCTCTGGTAATAACATTTTTTTTAGGATGAACACGCGCTTCTTCAGGCGAAAGCTCACCGCTTTCAACAAGGTTTTGAACAACTGAATGGTCACGCGTAATTTGCGATAATTCATCACCTATTAAATATGCACGGCTATCGCCTATATTACAGATAAACGCTTGAGTCGGTCTAACTACTGCAACAACTGCGGTAGTTCCCATACCTGTAAGCTGCTCATCTTTACAAGAAAGAGCAAACACATCAATGTTAGCAGATGTAATTGCGTTATTTACAAGTTTTAAAATATCTTCGGCATCCATAGTCGGCGAATACGAGTTAAGAATGTACTGCGATATTATTTCTACAGCAGTTTTGCTTGCTATATCTCCGGCATTTGCGCCGCCCATACCGTCACATACCACCGCGAGTGCCGCACCGTCGGGCAAAATATTGGCTGCAAATGCATCTTGATTTACACTGCGAACTTTTCCCATGTCGGTTTTAGCAAATATATGCACCGTCTATTTCCTCCTTTGTTTTCTTTTTGAGTTGACCGCAAGAAGCATTAATATCTGCACCAAGCGTTCTTCTAATTGTAGCGGTAATGCC
>JBJFGD010000192.1:0-1825 GCA_051892355.1 Acutalibacteraceae bacterium
CTACCAAATCGAAGATTTGGTGTCGAAATAGTGTATTTAACCACTATTTCGACTATCTATAAACATTATAACATAAAATTGTCGAAAAATAAATCTTTTTGCTTAAAAAATAATCAATTTAATTGCTATTTGATTTTATTAAATGTTTTAATTGTATCTTTTATCTACAATTTTGATACTAAAAAGATAAACGCTCAAAGCCTTTATTAATGTGGCTTTGAGCGTTGGTGCGGATAACAGGAATCGAACCTGCATGAAGTTGCCCTCACTAGAACCTGAATCTAGCGCGTCTGCCAGTTCCGCCATATCCGCATATAAAGTAATAGGTAAGAGTGAATAGTGAATAAGTACTCTTAGCCTTACTTTTTGCCCTCTAAATTTTACACGGCGAGGACTGCCGAGGTGGAACTTACTTTCAGTTAAATCCACTGCTTTAAATTTTTACACGGTTAAGCGACCGAGGTGATTTTGATAAAAATCAAATAATGCACCCACTAATAATATACTAAAACTCAATGTTTTGTCAAGGGGTTTAGATAAAAAAGCAAAAGATTAAATACTAATTTAATCTTTTGCTTTTAATTGCTTACATATTGTTTGATTCGCTGATTTCTACAGTTCGTCCGCCTTGGCAGATAACTCTTTCTTTGTCATCAATAAAAGTGTTGCCTGAAAGTAAAACCTTTACAGGTTTATATTCTATACCTTTGGTTTCGATATCTCTGAATTCGATACTGCCGCCTATGGTTGAGTTGACAACCTTAACGCTGTTTACAGGTGTAATTGCAGATAAAAATTTGCCAATTTCATTTCGTACGAAAATATTTTCAAATACAATGTTTTCTTGCACAGGCGAATTAGCATTCGGGTAATAACTGCGAGAATAGCAGTCTTTGTCAAAATGGATTGAGAAAGCAATAGGGCGTTTTTTAAGCAGAAAAATGTTTCTGAAAACAATGTTGCGACAGCCTGCTTCATACTCAACATCGTCTTGAATCATAATCCATTTGATGCCGTCATATTCCTTAATTCCCTCTGTGTGTGTTGGCGGGGTAACCGATTTGTACTCTTTGCAGTCAAGAGCGGCCATAACGCGGTAAAGTCTGCCACCGTATGCCACTGTGTCAGAGTTTTGCACCATCATTCCGCTATACCAATCAACCCATGCACCTGCCAAAATTCGTGCAAAATAGCCCACGGTAGAATCAGCATCATAATCATAACAATCTTCTATTATGCCGTTTTCAATCCAACCGAGTTGTGGGTTAGATATTCTGTAATCGTGCGCATTAAGTGCTATTGGGTCGTCATAGGTTCTAAAGCGACCGCCGCGAATTACAAAATCTTTGCCGCGGCCTAAATGAACAGCGTCTTTCATACCTTCAATTCTTACATTTTCAATCAATATGTTTTTGAAAGTGCAAACCTGAATACCGAAATCTTTTGCGGGTAAGTCGAGCATTTCAATATCGCGTAAAACCAAATTTTTAACATAGAAAAACGAAATGTGACCGCAAAGTCCCATTATTACCTTTTTGGCGTTTTCGTCCATACGACCGCACACTACATCATTACAAATGATTTTAAGGCCTTCAATTTTTATGTTTTTGTTGTAGGTTCTTGAGTAAGCACCCTTGTTTATAAAAACATAAGATGTTTCGCCGACTGCATGGTTTCTTTTAAGGTATGACCCTGCGCAAAAATAAATGCTTGTATCGTCGCCGATTTCAACAGCATCGCACACATTATATACACCCGGTGTATCAATGTAAATATCGCCGCCGCAGTCAACCGCTTTTTGAAGCGCTTTTGAATTTTCTTCAGC
>JBJFGD010000192.1:1925-9238 GCA_051892355.1 Acutalibacteraceae bacterium
AAATATCGCCGCCGCAGTCAACCGCTTTTTGAAGCGCTTTTGAATTTTCTTCAGCACTGTTTTGAGGCAAAAAGCCAAAATCTTTTGCTAATATCATAAAGTTTTCCTCCGCCTTATTTATTTTGTTTAATAATATCATTTTCTATATCAAATTTCAAGTGTTTATGGTGTTTTTTGATTGACAGCTATATTCATTGACAACATAAACTTTTGACTATATAATAAACTCGAGTTTAAACAATAGTGAGGTTCTATAAAATGAACATGAAAAATAAAATGCACACGGGTGAACTTTATCTGCCAAACGATAAAGGAATTATTAAGTGGCAGATACAATGCCTTGACAGGCTGTATGATTTTAACAACACACGCCCTACCGAGTTTGAAAAGCGCACGCAAATGCTAAAAGAAATGTTTGCTGAAATCGGCGATAATTGTTATATAGAACCGCCGTTTCACGCTAATTTTGGCGGTGCACATATTCATTTTGGAAAAAATATTTATTGTAATTTTGGTGTAACAATGGTAGATGACACTCACATTTATGTGGGTGATTATACAATGTTTGGCCCAAATGTAATTGTGGCTACGGCAGGGCACCCGATTTTACCCGAACTGCGAGAGCAGGGGTATCAATATAACTCACCCGTTCACATAGGCAAAAACTGTTGGATTGGTGCCGGTGTTATTATAGTGCCGGGTATTACAATCGGCGATAATGTTGTAATAGGGGCGGGTAGCATTGTTACAAAAGATTTACCGTCAAATGTTGTAGCGGCAGGCAACCCATGTAAAGTGCTTCGCGAGGTTAACGAGCACGACCGCGAATATTATTTCAAAGACAGAAAAATTGACCGAAACAATTTATAAACAACATATAAAAAAGCTGACTAACCGATTTTGATTAGTCAGCTTTTATTCACAGTGCAATTTCGTCAATTTTTTTAAGCTCTTCTGCGCTAAACGGTGCCGAGTGAATAGCATTAATGTCGTCAAGAATTTGTTCGGGTTTTGATGCGCCTATAAGCACACTTGTTACACCGCTTTTCTGCAATACCCACGCAAGCGACATTTGCGCTAATGTTTCACCGCGATCGGCGGCAATATCGTTAAGCGCGCGAATTTGGTTTAATCTTTCGGGGGTTAGGTTGCTTTCTTTTAGAAAAATACCGCTTTTTTTAATTCGACTGTCAGCAGGGATTCCGTCTATATAACGGTTGGTAAGCAGGCCTTGCGCCAAGGGGCTGAAAATTATAACACCCTTCTTTTCGTTTTCGGCTTCGCTTAAAAGACCGTTATGCTCAATATTTCGGTTAAAGATTGAATATGAGTTTTGATTTATAACAAACGGGCATTTCATATCGCGCAAAATCTGCGCCGCACGCTTCATTGTGGCGCCGTCATAGTTTGAAAGCCCTGCATAAAGCGCCTTACCGCTTTTAACCGCCTGTGCCAGTGCGCCCATAGTTTCTTCAAGCGGTGTTTCAGGGTCGGGGCGATGGTGATAAAAAATATCAACATAGTCAAGACCTAATCTTTTAAGACTTTGGTCAAGACTTGCTAGCAAATATTTGCGGCTGCCTAAATCACCGTAAGGCCCCTGCCACATATAATAACCCGCTTTAGTGCTTATAATCATTTCATCACGGTGGGCATACATTTCTTGGTGTAATATTTTGCCGAAATTTTCTTCGGCGCTGCCGGCTTCGGGGCCGTAGTTATTGGCGATGTCAAAATGTGTAATACCGTTGTCAAATGCGGTAAAGCACATATTTTTCATATTTTCAAAACTGTCGTAGGTTCCGAAATTGTGCCAAAGGCCAAGTGATACCGCGGGCAGTTTCAAACCGCTTTCACCGCATTTATTGTATTTCATTTTGCTGTATCGTTCGTTCGATGCGTTGTAAGACATATAAATCCTCCTAAAATTATAATAGTTGCTTATATTTGTCGCCAAACAATTGCTCGGCAAACCATACGCTTTTAACGGTAAAGGTTTTGCCGTTAAGGTATTGCAAAATTCCGCCGTCTGTGGTAAAATCAAATGTCAATTTATATGAGTAGAGTGCCTGCTTGTCAAAACCCATTTTTTTATCGTTTTGCAGTTTGCCGTATTTACCGTCACCCAAAAGCGGGTGCCCGATAGACGCCATATGCGCGCGGATTTGATGTGTTCTGCCTGTAATCAGTTCAACTTCAATCAGTGACAAACCGTTTTTTGAAGCAAGTGTATTATACCGTGTTTTAACCGTAAGGTTATTATCGGTTTTTTTGTTGCTTAAATAAACCTTGTTTTTGTCGGTGTTTTTTTGGAGATACCCTTCAAGTGTTTGGCTTTTGTGTTTGGGAACACCGTGAATTACCGCAAGATAACGCTTATCTATTTCGCGGTTTTTTATTTTTTCGCACAGTATGCGAAGCGCTTCGGCATTTTTTGCGGCTATAACTATTCCGCCTGTGTTTCGGTCTATTCGGTTCGCAAGAGAAGGCTTAAAACTGTTTTCAGACTTTGGGTCGTATTCGCCTTTTTGATACAAATAATGTTGTATTCTGCCGATAAGCGTGTCACGGTATTCGTTTTTGTCGGGGTGAACAATAAGCCCCTGTTCTTTATCGGCAAGTAAAATGTTTTCATCTTCATAAACAATATTAAGCCTTGCCGGCGAACTTAAGAAGTCATATTTGGGTGCGATTTCTGCAAAAAACTCATCGTTAACATAAGCGTCAACTCTGTCACCGATATTAAGCCGCGTTGATATTTCACCTCGCTTACCGTTTACCTTAATGCGCTTCAAGCGAATATATTTATACATAAGGCCTTGCGGCATAGTAGGGCAGGCTTTGGCTATAAATTTGTCAAGACGCTGATTTGCATCATTTTTTGTAATTTCAAAACTTTTCATAATACAGTCCTTTAAAAAAATTAAGAAAGGTTATAATGCTATGGACAACCTACACGAAGGTCATCGTGACCGAATAAGGCAGGAATTTTTGCAACACGGGTTTGACAAAAATACTCCGCCGCATAAAATTTTAGAAATTTTGCTGTTTTATTGTGTTCAACGCGCAGACACAAACCCAATAGCGCACGAAATGATATCAAAATACGGCACAGTGGCCGGCGTGCTTGATGCGCCTGTGGAAGAACTTGCCGCGTTTCGCGGTATGAGTGAGCGCTCGGCGGTGCTGTTTAAATTGATAATGCCTACAGCGCGCAGATATTTGTATGATAAATCAGAAGAAAAACCGACCTTTTCGGGCTTAAATCAAATAGGCGAATATATTTTCAAGCACTATTTTGGTATTAGAAATGAAAAAACTTCGGTTATGTGTCTTGATAGTAAGGGTAAGCTTATAAGCTTTGATTTTATAGGCGAGGGTGATATATCATCGGTTGGTATTTCTATGCGAGATTTGGCAAAGACGGTGCTAAACAGCGGCGCTGTCGCAGCGGTGCTTGCGCATAATCACCCAAACGGAATTGCGATGCCCAGTGAAAATGATTTATATATAACCGAAACTGTTGCTGACATTTTTTCAAAAATAGGGGTGCAGCTTATAGACCATATAATAATCAGCGATTCCGATTTTGTATCTATGGCGCAAAGCGAAAAATACTCATATATTTTTGTGCCGTCTTAATTATAATGGTTATAGATAGTCGAAAGGTAGCAAATTTTCAAAGAAAATTTGTCGATACCATTGCAATGAATATAGAGCAAATTCAAAAACTTGCGTATTTGAATTTGCAAAAGCCGATAAAATCGGCTTATCGAAACGCTTTTTAGCGTTTCGATATTCTATAGTCATTATAATCTCTTGTAAATTTAAAGTCAATCAATTTAAAGGTTATGAACAGAATGAATAATTTTAATTTATTTTTAAAAGGTGTAAAAAACGGTATACCTATATTTTTAGGTTATTTAGCCGTTTCTTTTACATTTGGTATTTCGGCAAAAAACGCGGGCGTTTCATCTGCACAGGCAATACTCATTTCAGCCGCCAATCTTACATCTGCAGGTCAATTTGCGGCACTTTCGGTAATAACCACACAGGCAAGCTATGTTGAAATGGCGCTGACACAGCTTGTAATAAACCTGCGGTACTGCCTGATGTCATCATCGCTGTCACAACGGTTTGATGAAAAAATGAAACCTTATCACCGCTATTTAATAGCTTTTGGCGTAACCGATGAAATCTTCGGTGTGTCAAGTGCATACGCGCAAGAAAATGTGCCCCCTGCATATTGCTATGGCATAATTGCGGCATCTTGGCCGGGTTGGGTGTTTGGCACGGTGCTGGGTTGCCTTTCGGGAAGTATTTTGCCCGTCCGAATTTTGAGTGCACTCGGCGTGGCGCTTTACGGTATGTTTATTGCAATAATTGTACCGCCCACAAAGAAAAACAGGGTATTGCTGTGCGTGGTTGCTATATCAATGATATTGAGTATGGTGTTTGCCATAACACCTATATTAAAAGAAATATCTTCGGGATTCAAAGTAATAATATTAACCTTGCTGATTGCAGGCTTTGCGGCATATTTCTTCCCCATTAAAGAGGAGGGCGAAGCAAATGAAGGGTAATATATACATTTATATAGCAGTAATGGCGGTGGTTACTTATCTTATCCGTATGCTGCCGCTGGCTCTTATAAAAAAGAAGATAACAAACCGATTTTTTAAATCGTTTCTTTATTATGTGCCGTTTGTAACACTTGCGGTTATGACCTTTCCGGCAATACTTTCGGCAACCGACAGCGTGTGGTCGGCGCTGATTTCATTTGCGGTGGCAATGATTGTGGCATATGCAGGCGGCGGACTTCCAACCGTGGCAGCAATTGCGTGCGTTGTTGTGTTTATTGTGGAACTTTTTATTTAACTGACAGAAATCTATAATTACTAAAAACATAAGCCTCTGCTTTAAATTTTAAGCAGAGGCTTGATTAATAGTTCTTAAAGAGCTGCCTTAATTTTTTCAATCATTTCGGCATATTCTTGGTCGGTTAAATAGGTTTTGTCGGGATTCATCTGAAAAACGCCGCCCCATTCGTCGCCGCCGTTGTATTTTGGCACAATATGCATATGCAGATGACAGCCTGTGTCGCCGTAAGCGCCGTAATTTACCTTGTCGGGTTTAAATGCTTTGTGAACTGCGTTTGCGGCGCGGCATACATCTGTCATAAATTTGTTGCGTTCATCTTCGCTGATATTAACAATTTCACTTACATGGTCTTTGTACGCAACAATAACACGGCCGGGTTTTGACTGTTCTTTAAATAAAATCAGTTGGCTTACCGACAGGTCGCAAATATAAATGCCAAACATGTCAAGAAGTTCGCCGCCCATACAATATGCGCAATTTGTGTCTTTCATAAAATATTACCTCTTTATGTTAATAGTTAAAAAGTTATAAAAAAAGAAGATTCAACTTTTAGTTTGAACCTTCTCTTTTGGTTAAGTACAAATATTTGCAAATTAAGCTTCAGAAATAGCCTCTACAGGGCAACCTGCTGCGCAAGCGCCGCAGTCGCAGCATTGCTCGGGGTCAATTTCAAATTTGCCGTCGCCTTCAGAGATAGCGCCGCAAGGGCAACCGCCCGCACATGCACCGCACATAATGCAATCGTCAGAAATTTTATAAGCCATTGGTTTACACCTCCATTAAAGCGGAATAAGAAAAGATTTTTATAAGATATAAAAACCTTATATACATATTGTAACAACATTCGACCCAAAAAGCAAGTTATATTTTTATTGTTCTTCCGAGCCATTCTTTTTGTTTTTATTGCCGCTTAAAATTTTGACATATTTACGGTTGGTTTTATAGGGTATTCCGTCGGTGTCTTTTGGCTTTACGATGAGGTTGCCTGTTATAAAGTTTACATCGGTAACAATGCCGACACCCTGCTCGGTTTTAACGGTAGAGCCTATAGACGGGGTAATAGAATTTAAATACTCGTAAGATTGTTGTTCGTAATTAAGACAGCACATAAGTCTGCCGCAGCTACCCGAAATTTTTGTGGGGTTAAGCGACAATCCCTGTTCTTTTGCCATTTTTATAGACACAGGCAAAAAATCATCAAGAAAGCGTTTGCAGCAATAGGGCTGACCGCAAATTCCAATACCGCCTAACATTCGCGCTTCGTCACGAACACCTATCTGGCGCAGTTCAATGCGTGCGTGAAAATGGTTTGCGAGGTCTTTGACAAGCTCTCGAAAATCAACTCTGCCTTCAGCCGTAAAGAAAAATGTAATTTTTCCGCCGTCAAATGAATATTCAACGCTTACCAGCTTCATATCAAGTTTGTGAGCGGCAATTTTTTGTTCGCAAACTTGAAAAGCGTCTTCTTGCTTTTGAATGTTTTCTTCAAGTTTGCGCATATCTTTTTCGTTTGCAACTCTTAAAACCTTTTTTAGCGGAGAAACCACGCGGTCGTCACTAACTTCGTGATTGCCTTCGCAAACAGTTCCGAAAGCAAGACCGTTTGCGGTTTCAACTATTACATTTTCGCTTGGGTTATAAACTTTTTTATCGGGCGAAAAATAATAGCTTTTACCGCTGTCTTTAAATTTAACTGAAATAACTTCTGTCATATTTTTACCTCTTATTTATTCAAAAGACCTTTTGATCTACACACTGTCATACTTACAAACAGCGACATATTTATGTTGGTTTTCAGAAGATCTAAATAATATTTTGTATCATCGTATAGTGTGTCAAGCACGCGCGCCTGACTGCCGCCAACGCGCAGTTTCTTTGCACATTCTAAAGATAGTGAATTTATAAATTTTTCTGCCGACAAACGATTCTTTTCAAGCGGGGTGAGCAGTTTTAGCATATCATACTCACTGCCCGAAATCAGCAATTCAATAAATTTTTCTGCCATTTCATGGAAATCGTCTTCTTGGGGCTCAAGTGCCGTTTGTAATGAAAGTAAAACACACCGCGACACTATTGTGTCAAGCAAAAGCGTTTTTGCCGGCGTTATCAGTATAAATATCACACCGTGCGGCGGCTCTTCAAGCACCTTAAGCAATGCGTTTTGCGCCTGTTCGTTCATACGGTCGGCATCTTTAATTATAAACACGCGGTGTTCTGCCGAGTGCGGTTTCACAAAAGCATTGGCTCGCATATCGCGTATTTGACCTACTGTAAGATTTTTTTTGCCTTCAGGCATAGTGACATAGGTGATGTCAGGGTGGGTTTTAACCGTAGCCATATGACAGTTTTTACAGTTGCCGCAAGGCGCATTTTCATCACTGCAAACGGCGGCACTTGCTATAAAATCGGCAAGTAAGGCTGTGTCTTGGGGG
>JBJFGD010000192.1:9338-11387 GCA_051892355.1 Acutalibacteraceae bacterium
ACTGCAAACGGCGGCACTTGCTATAAAATCGGCAAGTAAGGCTGTGTCTTGGGGGTTATCTCCCTCAATCATTATTGCATGGGGAATACGGTGTGCTTTTATAAAATTTAAAACGGTAGATTTTATATTTTCACTTACCTTAAGCGGAAAAATCATAATACGAAGCCAACCTTTTTCATAGCTTTAAAATAGGTTTTGCGGGCTGCTTTTTCGGCGCGGGCATCGCCATCGCGGAATATGCGCTCAAGCTCTGCCTTATCGGTAATAATTCTATCATATTCTGATTTAATCGGGGCAAGCTCATCAGCAACGGCTTCACCAACGGCAAGTTTAAAGTCGCCATAGCCTTTGCCGTCAAATTCGCGCTCAACCTCATCGGCACTTTTGCCGGTAACACAGCCGTAAATTGTAATAAGGTTTGAAATGCCGGGTTGTGTTTTGCTCATGCGTACGCAGGCCTCGCTGTCGGTTACGGCGCGCTTAAATTTGCGGATAATTGTGTCACGGTCATCGAGTATTGCAACCCAAGCATTTGCATTTTCGTCTGATTTTGACATTTTTTTAGTTGGGTCTTGAAGCGACATTACCTTGGCGCCGGTTTTTGCAATATACGGTTCGGGCACTTTGAAAACATCGCCGTAAAGATTGTTAAAACGAATGGCAATATCACGCGCAATTTCAAGATGCTGTTTTTGGTCGGCGCCTACCGGTACAAAATCAGGCTGATAAAGCAAAATATCTGCCGCCATAAGCACAGGGTATGAGAATAGACCTACATTAACATTATTTGCGTGTTTTGCCGATTTATCTTTAAATTGTGTCATACGCGCCATTTCGCCAAACTGTGTGTTGCAGGACAGCAACCACGAAAGCGCAGTGTGCTCGGCTATGTGCGACTGTATAAATAATGTGCTTTTGTTATAATCAAGACCTAAAGCCAGCATTAATGCATAGGTTGAATAGATCTGTGAGCGCAATTTAGCGGGTTCTTGGCGTACGGTTATTGCGTGCAAATCGGCTACCGCATAGGTGCAGTCAAATTCATCTTGCATATTTTTCCAATTTTTAAGTGCACCCAAATAATTGCCTAAAGTAAGCATACCGCTGGGCTGAATACAACTTAAAACCTTTTTCTTTGCGATTTCTTCTGACATATTAAAAAATCTTCCTTTGTGTATAATTGTATATAATTATATTTATAATATCACAAAAAAAATAAAATTACAACATATAAAATATGGTGCAATTGGTTTTAAAAATATTTTCTTGACAAACCGTGCTTGTTGTGATAGAATATTCGAGCCGCATATTGTGGGCTTTTTAAGTTGCGCTCTGTTTTTAGGGTGCGCGCCTATCTTTAGCGAGACTGTAAAATATCAGGCAGGTGTAAAAAATGTACGCAATTATTGAAACAGGCGGTAAGCAGTACCGTGTAGAAAACGGCGATGTTATCTATGTAGAAAAGCTTAACGCCGAGGTTGACACAGAGGTAACCTTCGACAAAGTTGTTGCTGTAAGCAACAGAACTTTAAAGGTTGGTAAGCCCTATGTTAAAGATGCTTTTGTAAAAGGCACCGTTCTTAAAAACGGCAAGGGCAAAAAGGTAACAGTATTTACCTACAAGCCTAAAAAGAGCAGCTCACGCAAAATGGGCCACAGACAGCCTTACACAAAGATACAGATTACCGAAATCGGCTAATTTAGTATGACTAGTGTAAAATTTCTGTTAAACGGTGAAAGCATCACAGGGTATGAAATTACAGGCCACAGTTCGTCAGATTGTAATGATGACGAGGGCAAAATCGTATGTGCGGCTATATCAAGCGCGGCATATATGGCGGCAAACACCATAACCGAAATAATCGGTGATGAGTGTGATGCCGATGTGCAAGATGCGAAAATGTTCTTTCGCGTAAAAAATCCCGGTCAAAATACAATCGCGGTGTTAGAAGGCTTTAAACTTCATATAACCGAGCTTTCAAAACAGTACAGTAATAGAATTCGAATTATCACGGAGGTGTAGATAATGTTAAAGTTAAACATTCAGTT
>JBJFGD010000193.1:0-2772 GCA_051892355.1 Acutalibacteraceae bacterium
TGCAATCTTTTCTTGACCGTAACGGCGGGCTGCTTCGTTGGGAACAGGCGCGTCCGCTATTTTTACCGTTAATCGACACGGTAAAAGGGCTTCACGAAATTGGTATTATTCATGGCGGTATTTCGCCTGAAACAATTATTGTAGGTCGTGACGGAAAATTGCGCCTTACCGGTATTTGTATACCGCGTTTGCGTAAGGTCTCGCCAGATAGCCCAACAGAGCTTTATAGCGGATATGCCGCAGCCGAGCAATACGGTAAAATTGATACCGAAATCGGCGAATATACCGATGTTTATAACTTGAGCGCAACGCTTTTTCGCGTGCTAATAGGTGTTGTGCCGCCTTCTGCAGAAATTAGACTTCAAAATGATAATCTTTCTATACCGTCTAAATTTGCCGATGAGCTGCCCCGTCAGGTGTTGGTAGCTATTGCAAACGGTATGCAGGTTAAGCTTGAAAAACGCACCAATAGTATAGACACATTTAAAAATGAACTTGTTTACGGCGAAACACAAGAAAATATGCGCCGTGCGGCTAACAACCGTGATGCTTTGCAAAAGACAAATCAGTCTGCAAAGCAACACGCTAAAAGCAAGGCAAGCGGTGTAAAATACGCGGCAGTTTCAGCAGGTATAACCGCAGCACTATTTTTGGTAATCGGCATTGTTTTATGTTTTACTGTTTTCAAAGATGATATTTTTGGCGAGGGCGATATTTATTACAACAATTCAGATGTAATATCTATTCCTCAAGTTGCTTCAATAGGCGATGTAGATGAAGGCGCCGCAGAATCTATTATTTTGTATCAAGTACCTGATCTTACAGGCAAATACTATTGTCAAATTATAGATGACAATGAAGAAGCATATGAACACTTTAAATTTAGTATAAAGGGTAAAGAGTATTCAGATAAATATGCCCGCGGCATGATTTGTGCGCAGTCGGTTGAAGTTGGTAAAGAGGTTGAAAACGAAACCGAAATACAGGTTACAATCAGTTTAGGCCCTAAAGAAATAACTGTTGCAAATGTGGTTGGTATTGATGTAATGAGCGCACAGATAGAATTGCTTAAACAGGGATTTTTGTATGAAAATATTCATGTAGATAAAAAATACGACCCCGACAAAGAACCCGGCATAGTTATAGAACAATATCCTAAATACGGTGAAAATGTCACCGCCGAAGATGAGATACAAATATTTTATAATTCTTATGAGGGTGACGAATTAGCTGACGGTCTTATTGAAAATTCGGGCGACTGATACGCTTACAAAAAGCATAATTTAAAATAAAAAAATTGCCGTAAACATTTGCTTACGGCAGTTTTATTGTGAGGAGGTTGAGCTTTTGGTTACGGTTTTACTTGCTGTTTATAACGGTGAAAAATATTTAAAAGCGCAGATTGATTCACTGCTTAATCAAACTGTAAAGGATATTAAAATTATTATCCGTGATGACGGTTCAACCGACAATTCGCCGTTTATAATAAATGAATACTGTAAAAAATATTCTCAAATTGTATCTAAATTAAGCGGCAAAGCTACAGGCAGTGCCAAGTGCAATTTTGCAGAACTGCTATATAATTGCGATGACGATTATATTATGTTTTGTGACCAAGATGATGTATGGTTACCGCAAAAGGTTGAAAAAACTATTGCGGCTATGAAATCGGCAGAGGGTGAAAACCGCGCAACACCCGTGCTTGTACACAGTGACTTAAAGGTTGTTGACCAAGATTTGAATGTAATTTCAAATTCGTTTTTTGAATTTCAGCGTTTAAATCAAGACGGAATTACTTTGCCTAAACTGTTAGTTCAAAACTATGTTACGGGTTGCACTGTTATGATTAACCGCGCACTTAAACAAAAGTGCGGCAAAATACCAAATGAGTGCGTTATGCACGATTGGTGGTTGGCGCTTACGGCGCAGCTTTTTGGAAAAATCGTATGTGTAAACGAGCCGCTTATGCTTTACCGTCAACATTCCGGCAATCAGGTAGGTGCAAAGGCATCTTACGGTATAGCGCTTATTAAGCGTAAACTTGCCACACTAAACAAGGTGCGCGAAAATTATAACGCAACCTATTCTCAAGCGCAAGCTATACTTGAAAAATATGCTGATAAAATAGAAAATCAAGAGCGAAAACTACTTGAAATTTATATTTCAATTCCTCATAAAAATAAATTTAAAAGAATTTGCCTTGTGCGAAAATACGGCTTTAAAAAGGGAACGAGGCTTCGCGTAATCGGTCAATATATTTTGATGTAGTAAAGGAATGATAACGCTATGAAAAAATTAAAAAGTGCAGCTATAATTTTAATTGCAGCTTGTATGTTGCTAATAACAGGTTGCGGCGATGAATTTACCCCCACAAGTATGGAATTTGACATAGTGGGCAACAGCACATATAGTGCAACTAAAGTGTGTGATGACAAAAAGCTAACCAAAGAAGTATGGAATCTTTGCACTAATATAATAATAGACTATGACACCGAGGGCGAAATGGGCACCGAATATATTTATGTTGCATTTTTTGATGACCAAACCGATGACTACGGCGTATTTACGCTTTACAGCAACGGTTCGTGTTGTTTGGCTGAAGAATTTGATGTTTTTTATTCGGTAAAAAACGGCGAGAAGATTTACCAAGAATTGCTTGAATATTATGAGCAACTGCCCGAAAATGAATAATTGTATAAAAAATAAGCAGAAATATGATATGCACCCCCAAAGTGATATGCACCCCAAAAGTTAGACACTTTTGTAGGTGCA
>JBJFGD010000194.1:0-2756 GCA_051892355.1 Acutalibacteraceae bacterium
GCGTACCTTTTCGGTAAGCTGACCGGCCTCGTCATAGCCGACATATCCGGGAGGCGCGCCTATTAAACGCGACACTGAATGTTTTTCCATAAATTCAGACATATCAAGGCGTATGAGCGTTTCGGGTGTGTCAAATAACTGTTCTGAAAGCACTTTAACCAGTTGAGTTTTTCCTACTCCTGTCGGACCCACAAAAATAAATGATGCAGGCCGGTGCAAAGTGCTGGTGTGAACACGAGAACGCTTAACAGCATTTGCAACAAGTTTAGTCGCATTTTCTTGACCGATTATATGCTCATTAAGTTTATCTTCAAGTCGAGCAAGCTTTGTTAGCTCATTTTCTTCTATTTTAGAGGCAGGAATACCTGTCCACATTTCGATTACTTTGGCAAGGTGGCTTTCTTTAACTGTGTTATTTGCAGCCGCATCACAAAGGCTTTCTGCCTTATTTTTATACTGCTCAATACTTGATTTTAGCATTGCCTGTTTTTCATAATCGGGATTTTCAACATCAGATTCAAGTTCATCTAACTGTTTTGAATACTCGGCAACCTTTTGATTAGCAATATAAAGTTCGTCAATCGCTTTATTTTCGAGGCTGGCACATGCACATGCTTCGTCAAGCAAATCAATCGCCTTATCGGGCAAAAATCTGTCGGTTATATATCGCTCTGAAAGATATACCGCTTTTTTAACAATTTCATCAGAAATTGTAACTGTATGGTAACCCTCATAATATGGCTTAATTCCAAGCATTACATTTATAGCTTCACTGATTGAAGGCTCTTCAACAGTTATTGGCTGAAAACGGCGTTCAAGAGCAGCATCTTTTTCTATATATTTTCTGTACTCTTTAAAGGTTGTAGCACCTATAACTTGAATTTCACCGCGAGAAAGCGCCGGCTTTAAAATGTTTGCTGCATTCATTGAACCTTCGGCAGAATCACCTGCGCCTACCAAATTGTGAATTTCGTCAATAAAAAGAATTATATTGCCTGCTTCTTTAACTTCGTCAATAAGGCCTTTAACACGGCTTTCAAACTGTCCGCGGAACTGTGTGCCTGCAACAAGACATGTAAGGTCAAGCAGATAAATCTCTTTATTTAAAAGTCGTGCAGGGGCTGTTCCTTGTGCTATTTTAAGTGCCAAACCCTCTACGATAGCCGTTTTACCTACACCGGGTTCACCTATAAGGCAAGGGTTGTTTTTTGAACGGCGAGAAAGTATTTGCAACATACGGTCAAGTTCTCTGTCTCTGCCAATTACAGTATCGAGCTTACCGTCTTTAGCACGAGCAGTAAGATTTGTGCAGTATTGCTCTACAAAACGGCGTTTTTTCTTTTTAGGTTTTTCCTGTTTCTG
Source organism: Acutalibacteraceae bacterium (assembly GCA_051892355.1). Classification (GTDB taxonomy): domain Bacteria; phylum Bacillota; class Clostridia; order Oscillospirales; family Acutalibacteraceae; genus UBA737. Next base: position 1,363 of record JBJFGD010000194.1, read on the forward strand.
TTTATTATCTTTTGTATCTTCGGCAGAAGTGTTGTTAGATGATCCACCAAAAAGATTTTTTAAAAAAGGTATTGCGGGGGCCGTGCCCATATCAAAAGTTTCGTCATTTAATATCTCGTCATCAATTTCTATATCATCAGAAGACACAGCCTCTAAAAATTGATTACTCATTTGCTCGATATCTTCATCAGATATGTTCATACTTTTAAGCATATCATCGACAGGTTTGATGCCAAGCTCTTTTGCGCACATAAGGCATAAACCTTCGGTTTCACCTGATGGATCAAGTGGATTAGACATAAATACCACCGCAGGTCTTTTTTTACATTTTGAACATAATTTCATTATAAAACTCCTTGGAAATCGCTGAAATTTAAATTTTAATATTTAAACAAAGGGTGAAAACTCTGTTATAAACTTAAATATATAAGAAGCATTAATTGCATCATATGTAAAAATTAAAAATCCGTTTTTGGTTAAAGAAAGTATAAGAGTAATAATCATACAAAAAATTACTGCAATGGCAAAACCTTTTATCAGACCTAAAATACCGCCTAAAGTTTTGTTGATACTACCTACTAAACTAAAACTGAATAGTTTGTTAATGTATTTAGCAAGAAACTTAAATACAAAAACTAAAACCACTACCAAAATAGTAGAAAATAGCATTGAAAGTATTTTTAATACAACTGGCTCTACAAACGAATCAGAAATTGAATTTGCCAAAGCAACACTGCTATTTGCGGTTTCATTTTGAATTTCTTGAGAAACTTTATCTTTAGAAAGACCGAAAAAATTATTTTCAGTTATAAATTTTGGTAACTTTGCCCATACAGCATCAACAGCCGCATTAGCATTTTCTGCACTTTCGGTTGCTGTGCTTTCAACAGTCTTAATTACAGCAGGCTCAATCATTTTATCATAAACAACACCTGATAGTGGTGAACTAAATGTGAACGCTATAATAATTGCCGCAACAAAACCCGCAACTTCAATCAAAGTGCGTACAAATCCTCTTTTAGCAGATAAAATAACACAAATTAAAATGATTAAAATAATAATTCCATCAAGAATATAAGGCATAAATCATTCCCCTTTTTCGATTTCTGTTTTTATTATTTTGCTATCAGTAATAACAGCCAGCGAATTTGAGCCTATAACTGAAAAACACTCAATTCCATAATCACAACTGCCATTGCGAAGCACTTCACCATTTTTATCGGTAATATTCACAACAGTATCACATATGTAGTAAATGCGGCCTTTGTCATATCTGATATCGGTAATAATGTTATTTATTTTAAATTCAGAAACTTTTGTACCTTTGTTTGAAATTAATAGAACCGTATTGTCACTGCGGTCATTAGCGCGGTTAAATACAAGTAAAACACCGC
>JBJFGD010000195.1:0-2748 GCA_051892355.1 Acutalibacteraceae bacterium
TCTACCGTTAACTTTTTCTACACAGAATTTTATAACCGATTTATGTTCACTGTCGGTAAGAGTAGAGCCTTCGCCTGTGGTACCTGCAGCAACAATGGCATCAATGCCTTCAGCCATTTGCCACTCTATAAGTTTAGCGAAAGCATCAAAATCTATACCTTTTTCATTAAGCGGTGTAATAATCGCGGTAGCGGCACCTGTAAAAATTGTGTTTTTCATCTGTTATTCCCCCAGAAATAATAAAAGATAGCGAGCATATAAGTGCTGCCATCTTTCGTAAAATTAATACAAAAATATATGTATAATCCAAGAAAAGATAGCTCTCCGCATCGTTGCGACAGCAGGGCGGATATTATCCGAACTGCCAGCTAAGTGCTTGCCAAGGCACCTGCTTCGGCATTCGCCCCTTTCCCGTACGGCTTTGGCAACCATATAAAATACGGTACTATTTGCTGAATGCACCTCTATCATTTAGCCAGAAGTATATCACAATATATTCGGTTTGTCAACGAAAAATAATTAAAAATGCATATATTCATAATTTTTGAATATTTTTTCGTCTTTTGTCTTGAAAAAAGGCTCCGATAGGTATATAATGTAGCAGTATAAATATGAAAGTTGGTGCATTATGACTCGCAAGCAAGCCCGTGAAGAAGCATTTATTTTAATTTTTGAAAAAGAATTGAATGATGACTCTCTTGAAGATATACTTTCTTTAGCTGAAGAAGTGCGCGATATTAAGTCGGACGATTATATTAAAAAGGTATTTTTCGGCGTATTTGAAAATCTTGAAGAAATAGATAGCATAATATCACAAAATGCTGTCGGTTGGAGCATTAACCGCATTACAAAAACGGCACTGGCAGTATTGCGCCTTTCAATATTTGAGATTAAATTTTACAGCGAAATACCGCTTTCGGTATCTATTAACGAGGCTGTTGAACTTACTAAAAAGTATGCAACCAAAGAAGATGCATCATTTGTAAACGGTATTCTTTCAACCGTTGCAAAAGAAAACAGTAATGCTTAACACTATAACGGTTTTACAGCTTAACACTTATGTAAAATCGCTCATTGAAAACGACCCCCACCTTACTGTAATCAGTGTCAGCGGTGAAATATCTAATTTTAAAAATCATTTTGCAAGCGGTCATTGGTATTTTACGCTCAAAGACAAAGCATCATCTGTTAAATGCGTTATGTTTCGCAGTAATGCCACGCGAGTTAAGTTTCTGCCGCAAGACGGTATAGCGGTTGTACTTAAAGGTAAGGTTTCTTTGTATGAAAAAGACGGTCAGTATCAATTTTATGCAGAAGAAATGCACACGGTGGGTGATGGCGATTTAGCACTCGCTTTTAAGCAAGTAAAAGAAAAGCTTGAATCAGAGGGGCTTTTTGCTGCTGACAGCAAACGCCCGCTTCCTAAATTTCCGAGAAAGATTGCTGTTGTAACCTCTGATACAGGTGCGGCTGTAAAAGACATACTTAATATTACAGCCACCCGTTTTCCTCAATGTGAAATTATTATGTGTCCTGTTTTGGTTCAGGGTGATATGGCAGCTAATGATATGATTCTTACGCTTGACCGGTTGTACCAACTTGATAATATTGATGTTATTATTATAGGTCGCGGCGGGGGCAGTGCTGAAGATTTACACTGTTTTAATGATGAAAAATTAGCGCGAAAGATTTATGAGTCACCATATCCTGTAATATCTGCAGTAGGGCATGAAACCGATTTTACTATTTGTGATTTTGTCGCCGATGTGCGTGCTTCAACACCATCACACGCGGCAGAACTTGCGGTTCCTAACCGTGCTGATTTACAGAATAGAGTATTACAGCTTGAAAGGCTTATAAAAAACCGTGTAGAATCAAAACTTCGTGTGACAGAAGTAAAATTTGATGCTATAAAAAATAGAGCGTCTTTTAATAAACCGGAAAGTTTTTTTGAAAAAAAGCAATTAGAACTTGATGCTTTAGGTGACAGATTGTTGGCCTTAGTTAATAAAAAACTGCAAAAATGCGAGCGCGATGCCGAAAAGCTAATTTTGCGAATTGATGCGCTCAGTCCGCTTAAAATTTTGTCTAGGGGTTTTTCATCGGTATCAAAAGATGGAAAACCGATAAAAAGCGCTTATGATAATTCGGTTGGCGATAATATAAAAATACATTTTGCCGACGGTCAGGTTGATTGTACCGTAACGGCTGTTGAGGGAAAGAAATTATGATTTCAAATGATTTTAATTTTGAAGAAGCCATTAAGCAACTTGAAAATATTGCGAACAGTCTTGAAGACGAAAACACCACTATTGATAAGTCGGTAGAACTTTTTGAAAAGGGTATCAAACTTTCAAAAGACTGTTCAAAGTATCTTGAAAATGTAAAGCAGAAAATCACTTTACTCACAGATTTGGAAGGGGAAGATGTGAATGATTGATATGCTTATTAAAGACTATCAGGCAAAAATTGATTCACGACTTGATATTATTTTATCTGAAAGCGGTCAATTGTATGATGAGGTTTTGCGTGCATGCCACTATTCTGTTTTAAACGGCGGCAAACGAATAAGACCTATACTATTGCTTGAATTTTATAAACTTTGCGGCGGCGATGATGACTGTGCATATAATTTTGCCTGTGCGCTTGAAATGATTCATTCATATTCACTTGTTCACGATGACTTACCTTGTATGGATAATGACGATTTTCGCCGCGGTAAACCTTCGTGCCATAAAGAGTTTGGTG
>JBJFGD010000196.1:0-2741 GCA_051892355.1 Acutalibacteraceae bacterium
CTTTATATAAGCGTGCGATACACCAACATTTTTAATAGCTGCTGAACCGCCTATACGCGGGAATAAGCCAAGATAAGTGTTCTGCGGTGTTGTTTTATAGTTAAAGCACATACCGAATACAACATAACCGTCACCGTCAAATATGCCGGTAAATGCTGATGTTGCTGTGTGATTGTCTATCCACTGATTGCAGCCAACTTTAGCAGTCCAAAGTTCATCTGAAATATCATTGAGATAAATGTCAGCAATCATTTTAAAGCATTTATTGCTATATTCTGCTGTAAGAACAAGTGCTAACTGCTCACCTGTTGCAACAAGGTACGGTTCATTTTTAGTACCTGAACCGCCTGCAAAATTTGTAGCAGTTTCACCCGACCAAATTTCACCCTGAACACCGTCAAATGATCTTACATTGTATACAGGAGACGGATAGTCGGCATCATTTTCGGTCCATATTGTGTAGAAATCAAGGCCTGTCATATAGGTTTTAGCGTTTTCGCCCTTCATATTGCCGCTTTCAAGAACGGTAACGCCGCCTACATTGCCCGATATATCGGTATAAACAGAAGTTGCTGTAACATTTTCGGCAGAAACAAAGGGATATACACCTGCCGATACGCTTTCTTTAATTTCAAGCTTTCCTACAACTGCGCCTACAAGACCGCTAATCACGCCTGTAGCAGATATAGTGCCTTTAAAAATGCTGTTGTCCATACGCAGTCTTGTAAAACCTACGCGGCCTACAATACCGCCTGCGTTAGCCGCACCTGTAAGAACAACATCGCTGCCAACCTCTGCTGCACGAAGAGCAGTGACATTTGACGCATTATCTTCTACAGCACCAATAACTGTGCCAATGTAAGCGCCCGCTTGACCTGAAATGTAAGCTGAATTAACCTTAACATTTCTTACTTCGCCGCCGGATCCTAAAACAGGAATAAGACCGGCATATACGCCAGACTTAACATCAGAATTGTAAAGACCGTAAACAGTATATCCGTTTGCATCAAAAATACCTGTAAAGCCTTCTACATTTTCAGATGTAAGCCATTGTTTAGCACTCTGTTTCCAATCAGCGTTATTTACATTGTTAATGTAAATGTCTGCGGTTAATTTGTAATATGCACCCGACTTGCAGTATGTAAGCATTTGAGCAAGTTTTTCGGGAGTGTCAATCTGGAACGGATTGTTAATCGTACCGTTGCCGCCTGCATAACTGTCGGCAATCTTACCTGACCAAGCCTCACCTACAGAACCTAAAACAGATATATGTTTTTTAGGCATAGGAATGTCGCTTGTTGTACTCCAGCTATCTGCCCAGTCAAATTCTGCTGCAGTTGATTTTACTGCCTCGCCTTTAAGAGATGCAGTATCAACCTGAGTTACACCGCTTATATTCTCTTGTACTATTGCAGAGGGTACATCATAATCTGTATAAACATTTTTAAATAAGCTACCGTATGATTTGTCATTATCGGCAGCGGGATATATTCCCAAAGATATACTGTTTTTAATTGTGTGTGAGCCACCGAGAGACGAAGCAACAAATGCACCGTGATTAGTGCTGCCTGAAGCAGATAATATCTCTCCGCCGGATACGATACAATCATCTATAAATACGCATCCGCCTATGTGCGAGCAAGCTACCATGCCTGCGGCATTTGTAGAGCTGTAAACATTGCAATCAACAACAGCAATATTGCGCAGACTAACAGTTGCGCCTGTTGAAAGGTCACCGACTATTGCGGCAGAACCGTCTGCATCACTGTTGGTTGAATCAAAATAAGAGTTTTTGATGGTAAGATTCTTTATTGTAGAGTTGCCTGCCTGTGGAACCAAGCCACTGCGCGCTTTTCCTTCTGACTTAACGCCGTATATTGTAACACCGTTACCGTCAAAATAACCGCTGAAGTTATTAGCTTCGCCGGGAGCATAGTTATGCATCTTTCTTGATTGAAGCGCATTTATAGCTTCTGCATAACTCATACCCTTAACATCGTTAAAGTAAAGGGCTGTTACACCGTCTGCTATTTTGTAATAACCGTCAGCATTAAGTGTGCTTACCATTGCATAGAACTGTTCGCAGTTCTCTATTAAATAAGGGTCATTAACAGTACCTGTACCTGCGGCAAAATTCTTAGCTGCAGTGCCGTCCCAAGTGTCTTCGCTTGAAGCAGGTCCGCCGTTTGCATAATATTCATCGCCTGTGGGAATTACATACTCTTTCTGCGGCATCGGGTAATCGCCCTCTACCACAGCCCAGTTGTATTCCCAATCAAGGTCAAGTTTTTCTTTAGCCTTTGAGCCTATTAAATAACCCGGTTTTACAACTTGAATTTCGGTATCTTCATAATTCAATTCACCCAAAGAATGATGGTTTACCGAATATGTATGTTTAACATCTGAATACACAGATTTAAACTGATATGCCGAACTAATATATGGAACTTTCTTGCCCGACCAGAATTCGTCACGGTCGGTAGCGCCGTAAATTTGCAATCCTGCAACAACAATGCCTTCCATAGTTGCCATATCGGCATTACCGTAAGTTCTGTTTAATATAGCGCCTTCAATGCCGCAAGCATCCTCTTCTTCGCTGGTTGAATTAAGCGTAACATCTGCCACCAAGCAGTTTTTAACAGCAGGATAACAGTCATTAGCTATACCTATAATAGCAGAAGTAAAGTAAGAAGCCTCAACATAAGCATCTCTTACCGAGCAATTGCTTACAGAGAAATTCT
>JBJFGD010000197.1:0-2692 GCA_051892355.1 Acutalibacteraceae bacterium
GGGGGAGGCATTTACGGTTTTATTAAATATATGAATTCACTGCCTGAAAACAGTTTTAAAAGTAGTGCTGCAGGCGGTGAAAATGCCGTAAAAATAATGTCTATGCATAATTCAAAGGGCTTACAGTTTCCCGTGTGCATAGTTGCAAATTTAGCTTCGCAGATTAATAATGCCGATTCTATAAGCCGTGTGCTTTTTTCAGAAAAAGGCGGTATTTCATTTAAATATTATGACGAAACATACCGTTGCGACATTGAAATGCTTGGTCATGCAGTTATGGCAAATGCCGCAACTGCCAAAACGGTTGAAGAAAAATTGAGGTTGTTGTATGTTGCAATGACCCGCGCGCAAGACAGGCTGTGCGTAGTGTGCTCTGTAAAAAATGCCGAAAGCAAGCTTGCTAAAATATCGGCATCATTGTCACATAATGAACCTTACATAAGCCGTGAATTTTTAGAAAACAGTCGTAATATGGGTGATTGGATTTTAGCCTGCGCATTGCTTCATGCACAGGGTGAAAAGCTTTGTAATTATGCAGATGTCAGCGCACCGCATATTAAAAGTGACAGCGATTTAAAAATTACTATTTTGCAAAGCGAAAGCACTCAAAACCCAAAAACTTGTGTATCGCAAGATACCTGTCACGAATGTAATTTTGAGTTAGCCGAGAAAATTAAGGCTAACACAGAATATGTTTACCCATATGAAAAACTGCGGTTTTTGCAGGCTAAATCTTCAGTTTCGGCGCTTGTAAACAGTGCCGAAAGTGACCGTTTTGCGTTTACCGAAAAGCCTGCATTTATGTTGGGTGACAGGCTTTCGGGCTCTGCGCGCGGTACGGCTATGCACCATATTATGCAGTTTATAAACTTTAGCGAAAAAGTTGATGTAAAATCAGAACTTGAGCGACTTTATGAGTGGAAATTCATCTCTCAAGCAGAGGCGAATTCAGCAGACATAAATGCGTTAGAACAGTTCTTTGCAAGTGATATTTATCGCCGCATTATAAGTTCGGGCAATGTGCGCCGCGAAATGCGTTTTCTTACCGAAATACCTGCCAATTGCATTGACACAACATTAGACGGTGATATCTATAATGCCAATATAATAATTCAGGGTGCAGTTGACCTCTGCTTTGAAGAAAATGACGGTATAGTTGTGCTTGACTTCAAGACAGACAGGGTAGATAATATGAATCAGCTAGTTGACTGCTATGGCGAACAGCTTGAAATTTATGCTGCTGCGGCTGAAAAAATATTTTCAAAACCTGTTAAAGAAAAAATAATTTATTCTTTCTGCTTGAATAAAATCATTTCGTTTTAAAAGGAGTTATTATGAATTTAATACTAAAAAAGGGCAGACCTGAACTGCTTGAGGGCAGGTTGCAAAAAGAAATCCGTTGTTATGATTTTTTAGACAGTCTGGGTGTAGAGTATTATCATGTAGACCATCGCGATATGCCTGCCGACACTATGGAGGCTTGCGTAGCAATAGATAAAGTGCTTGACTGCGTTATATGTAAAAATTTGTTTTTATGCAACCGACAAAAAACACAGTTTTATTTGCTAATGATGCCCGCAAACAAACCTTTTAAAACCAAAGACCTTTCTGCACAAATAAATTCGGCGCGTCTTTCATTTGCCGATGCCGAATTTATGCAACAGTTTTTAGATATAACACCGGGCGCTGTCAGTGTTTTGGGGCTTATGAACGATAAAGACAATGCCGTAAATCTGCTTGTAGATAAAGATGTGTTAAACTCTGAATATATAGGTTGTCACCCTTGCGTTAACACAACAAGCCTAAAGATTAAAACCGCCGATGTTTTTGATAAACTCATAAATGCAACAAATCACAATAAAACGATAGTAGAACTTGCGTGGTATGAATAAGACACTTAATTTAATATAAAAGCCGTCTTTTTAGGCGGCTTTTATATTCTTTGAAATTCAAGTAAAATTATTTAAAATTTTTATTGACAAAATCCTAAAACGATTGTATAATTATTTTTGCTGTCAACACTTTGACACAAAATATGTGGACCAGTAGCTCAGTTGGTTAGAGCAACCGGCTCATAACCGGTTGGTCCGGGGTTCGAGTCCCTGCTGGTCCACCATTTTTATTTTTAGGGGTATGGTGTCAATGGTAGCACACCGGTCTCCAAAACCGTTTGTGAGGGTTCGAGTCCTTCTACCCCTGCCAAAGCCCCAAAGGCATTAGTCTTTGGGGCTTTACTTATTACATATTCACTATTCACTCTTCACTTGATTCACCTTTGGTGCTTTGGAAGTAAAAAGTAATAGTGAAAAGTGAAAAAGTGTTTTGCAAGGCTTTGCCTTTTTTGCTTTGTCACATATAATAAAAACAGCTCTGTAAAGGCATTTGTGCCTATACAGAGCTGTTGCGATTTTTATAAGATTTTCGAGCAATAATTAGAGTGTCAATGAGGGTGCAGAGTAAACTCTTGACGCAAGCTCTTGGTTGAGCATATACAAACTTTTTGGATCAGAGCCGAAAAGTTCCATTTTTGAGATTAAATCATTTGCATTTGTTTCTTCTTCGCCTTGCTCTTTGACAAACCAGTCAAGAAACTGCATAGTGCGAAAGTCTTTTGCATTGTATGCCTCGGCATAAATGTCGTTGATAAGCGAGGTAACATATTTTTCATGCTCAAGACCTGCCTGTAAAACAT
>JBJFGD010000198.1:0-2676 GCA_051892355.1 Acutalibacteraceae bacterium
TATCATACTATTACTTATATTTTTGTTCATATTAATCTCATTGATAATTTTTTTACTTCTGCCCTTAAATAATGATGTAAACAATCTGACAAACCAAAAAACAGGTAATAAAACTGGAACTTTTTTCAATATAGGATATTTTTTGTTCATAACATTATATGGCAGAAAGAATCTGTTTAAGATATGTTTGATAGAACTGTTTCTTCCCCTGCTTATAGCAACAGCATTTTCTACATTTCCAAAGCTGCCGCCTGAAATAATAAATTCTTGTAAACACTTTGTCAATTCATCATGCTTTTGCACAATTCCGTTTTCATCACCAAACCAAACATTAGATAACTTTATCATCGAATTTGCAAACTTATCTAAATGAATCGCTTTTAAAATTTTAAAATCAAAATGCAACTTCATTTTATGCTGCATTACCCATAAATCCATTATTGACCTTATGCCACAGCCGCCACTTTTAAAATGCCCTGCCATATGAATTATATGATAAGTAAAAAACGAAATATCATCTAACACAAGATTTCCGTCAACCACCACAGCATTATCAAAAGCATTTTTAACTGGCAAAGCATTGTCATCAGACAATGAATAATGAAACTCAATATGCATACCGGAAGGTGTTTCCATAGAACGATGGTGGTCATTAGAATCCATTTTTGAAGTGTAAGATAGTTTTTCTGTCAACAAATTAAAAATTTTTAAAATATCATGTTCATATACCAAAACATCAATATCCCTGCTTGTCCTCATATAATCTTGCGGATAATATTTGTTTATAACGCTGCCCTTTAGTAATATAAACGGAATTTTATGCTCATTTAACACTTTCGAAAAAGCATTTAAATCAAACCGCTGTTGTTCAGCTCTATAAATAGACAAAATCTCTGACTTTTTAAACTTTTCATTGACACTATATCCTAAATTTTGCAACGAAATAGACACCATACTTTGAACATCATGCTTTTGGGCTAATTGATATAACTTTTCATTATTTAAGTTTTCCGGTAAAGTCACCGGATTTTGGGTGAGAGCATAACGCAATATATCTATCAAAGTTTCTTTTTCCACGCTATCACCCTTTTCTAAAACATTTAAACTCTAATGACTTGCAACACGCGTTTGCTAATACAGCAAATTTTTACTCTTTTTCTTTAACAAAATCACGGTCGAAATGCCAATTTATATTTCTTTTAATTATTTTTGCTGGTGTACCCGCAACTACAACGGCTGATTCGCCAACATCACCTGTCACTGTTGAATTTGCACCTACGATAGAATTTTGATGTATATGTGAACCCTTTAAAATCATTGCCCTGTAACCCACCCAAACATGATCGTCAATTTTAACATCTTTCGAAGGGTTGATTCTTATATCGTTTTTGTCAAGTATTGCATGTCCGTCACCTGTGCGCACATCAATTTCACTTGAAAACAGGCAGTCTTCACCAATTGTAATTTTTGTTCCTTCAATACAACTTAACTTAATAGTACCGCAAAGCTGTGAATTTTTACCTATAATAACAGTATTATTATCGTTCTCAATCCAAATGGTTAAGTCTTCAATATAACAACCTTTTTCAATAATGATTATATTGTTATTGCCAAATACTTTTAAAGTCAGTTTTTTTATAACACTATTAGAATCAGCAAAAACATCATTATTAACAGATTTTTTAGCAAAGAAAATTTTACCCTTGCCTCTAACCAAAGAATTTATTTTAACATTATTGCCATTTTTACCATTATATTTTATATGCAGCAGATTAAATAATTTTGTAAAAAATGCATTTGTTAAAATCTTTTTAAGTAATTTTTTCACATCATTCACCCACATATAACTCTCGGCGTTTTATAATTCTGTCTGCCTCTATAACCGACAGCCTTGGGACCGTGTTTTCACCCATAACAACTGCGCCTACATTTATGTGTACTCCCTCTTCAATAAAACAACCGTGATCAATAATTGAAGCTGCGTTAATAATGCAACAGTTTGATATATAGCTGCCCGCGCCAATAAAAGCTTTGGGAAACACAACCGTACCCTCGCATATTACAGCGGACCTTGAAACAAAAGCAGATTTTGAAATAATTGTAGGTAACTTGCCGCCGTTATCTTTAATTTCTTTTTGCCATTTAAGCCTTACTTCATTATTACCAAAAGCCGGATATATCTCGGTATTATAATCTATAAATTTTTTGTAATCAGAACACTTGCCCGATAAATGACATTTTGTTTTTGCAGGACCATAATTTATTACTTTGCAATCTTCGCCGTAGTGGTCGTCTAAAAAAATTATTTCATCATAATTTCCGTTGGCAAACGCTACATCGTAAACCACATTGCCATGTCCGCCTGCACCTAAAATCACTAATCTCATAAAATCCTCTTTTATCCAAAAATTTTAAACAGCCTGCAAAGCAAAGCCTTTTTTAGCGGTAAATATTTATATGCTTTTGCTGGAATAGATTTTACGGCGCTTATAGCCTGTTCTTTTGCCTGTTTAGTTGCATTTTTCGCTTTTAAAACGGAAAGCGAATATATTAAAGTGTATTTACTTGTTAAAAGGTATAGTTCTTCGTCATTCTGATTTTCAAAATAATCAGAAACATTTTTAAATGCCTTAAAATGTTCATAAGACATTTTGAAATAATCATTTTTAGTGGCAT
>JBJFGD010000199.1:0-2669 GCA_051892355.1 Acutalibacteraceae bacterium
AAGTTAGATTATAACGAATCAATTTGGAAACAGAATACATTTAAATTATCTACTTTCGGCGGTTCACCTTATCTTTGCGATACAATGGGCAATATCTGGGCTGAAATTGACATTGTAATCTATTCAAAGCGTCTGCTTAAGCAGGCAGGCGCAAGCACTCCTGAAGAGTATGATGCTGCAGGCAAATGGACTTGGGATGCTTACTTTGATATCTGCCGTAAGGTAAAAGCTTTAGGTTCAAATATGCAAGGCGGCGGTTTTGCTTCTCGTGAAAATGCTATTTACGGTATGGGCGGCGGCTTAATCATATATGAAAACGGCAAGTTTGTCAGCGGCGTAAATCAAAGAACTCAAGAAGCAATGGTTAAATACACTACCGCTTGGAAAGAAGGCATACTTGGTTGGAAGTCTGTTGACGGTATAATTGACGGTACTGTTGGTATTACAACTGTTCATGCTTGGGCACTTAAGAAGACAGGTTTCTTTAAAGATACAGGTTATAACACCGATGATCTTGGCTTCTATTATATGCCCCGTTGGGATGCAAATTCTGACTACGGCTGTACCGGTCAGGTACGCGGTTGGGGCATTATACGCGGTGCAGAAAATCCTGTAGCTGCAGGTATATTCTTACGCGAATATCTTGATGTTTCTAATTATGATACTTCAGCTACCTTCATTTCTGAAGAAGCAGAAAAATTCTTCTTTGAAGTTAATAGCGTTAACTTTGATAACTGGAATCCATGTATTGTATATCTTGATTCTCAAGACGGTATTGCCGGTACTGAATTTAACGAGCATAACTTGGCAATGAGTGGTGACCCTGCACAGATTGGTACTCAAATGACTGCTATCAAGAGCTGTATGGAAAAGGCTGCTGCAAATATAAACAAGTTTGTTGAGCAGAATACCGGATTGCGTTAACATACGCATAATTTGTTGCTGCCATCGGTAAGAGTAAAAATACAATTTCAGACATAAATAAGATAAAATTTTGTTAAAATTTTATCTTTTAAGGTATTGTGTTTTGTCGAAAAAAATGTTATACTACCTTTGTATGAAATCTTGAAAGGAGTTACATATATGAACTATTCACATGAAGTACAGAATATGTGCCCGCTTGCTAAAGGCGCATATCACGGTCCAGCACCTATTCCTGAAGAGGGCAAATGGGTACAGGTAAAAGAAGTAAAAGATATATCCGGTCTTACCCACGGTATCGGTTGGTGCGCACCACAGCAGGGTGCCTGCAAATTGAGCCTTAATGTTAAAGAGGGTATCATCGAAGAAGCTTTGGTTGAAACTATCGGCTGTTCAGGTATGACACATTCTGCAGCTATGGCTTCTGAAATTTTGGTTGGTAAAACCTTGCTTGAAGCACTTAATACCGACCTTGTTTGTGATGCTATCAATACTGCAATGCGCGAGCTTTTCTTGCAGATTGTTTACGGCCGTACACAGACTGCTTTTAGTGAAGACGGTCTTCCGATAGGCGCAGGTCTTGAAGACCTTGGTAAAGGTCTTCGTTCACAGACGGGTACAACCTATGCTACAAAGGTTAAGGGCCCCCGTTATCTTGAGCTTGCTGAAGGTTACATCACCAAGTGTGCAGTAGATGAAAATGACACTATTATCGGTTACAAGTTTGTTCACCTTGGCAAAATGATGGAAATGATTAAAAAAGGTATGGACGCTAACGAAGCTTTAGAAAAAGCAAGCGGTCAGTACGGACGCGTTGATGACGCTGTTAAGCTCATCGACCCCCGTGAAGAATAATTAGGGAGGAACAGATTATGCCATTATTTGAAAGCTACGAAAGAAGAATAAATCAAATAAACGCAGAACTCGCAAAGCACGGTATTGATTCTATCGAGCAGGCAAAGCAGATTTGCGATGATGCAGGCGTTGATGCATATAACATTGTTAAGGGTATTCAGCCTATTTGTTTTGAAAATGCTGCTTGGGCTTATGTTGTAGGCTGTGCAATCGCTATTAAAGATAAGGTAGCATCTGCTGCTGAGGCTGCAGAAAAAATCGGTCTCGGTCTTCAGTCATTCTGTATTCCGGGTTCTGTTGCAGATGACCGTAAGGTTGGTATTGGTCACGGCAACTTGGGCGCAATGCTTCTTCGTGAAGAAACCAAGTGCTTTGCATTCTTGGCAGGTCACGAATCATTTGCAGCTGCTGAAGGCGCTATAGGTCTTGCACGCAGTGCAAACAAAGCCCGTAAAGAGCCGCTTCGCGTAATTCTTAACGGTCTCGGTAAAGACGCAGCACAGATTATTTCTCGTATTAACGGTTTTACCTATGTTCAGACTAAGTTTGACTACTTCACAGGCGAACTTCAAATAGTAAACGAAACCGCTTACTCAAACGGCGAGCGTGCAAAGGTTCGTTGCTACGGTGCGGACGATGTTCGCGAGGGTGTTGCTATAATGCACAAAGAGGGTGTTGATGTTTCTATTACAGGTAACTCAACCAACCCAACCCGTTTCCAACATCCTGTTGCAGGTACTTATAAGAAAGAATGTATCGAACAGGGCAAGAAGTATTTCTCAGTTGCATCAGGCGGCGGCACAGGCCGTACACTTCACCCCGATAATATGGCTGCAGGCCCCGCTTCTTACGGTATGACCGATACAATGGGCCGTATGCATTCTGACGCTCAG
>JBJFGD010000200.1:0-10917 GCA_051892355.1 Acutalibacteraceae bacterium
AGCGTGGCGACTGGGCAACCCACGATGCAAAATGGCGTGGTAATTGGTCACCGTATATACCCCGAAACATTATGTTACGCTATTCTAAAGAGAACGATTTAGTTCTTGATCAGTTTGCAGGCGGTGGCACAACGCTCGTAGAGGCAAAGTTGCTAAACCGAAATATTATCGGTGTTGATGTTAACGATGCGGCTCTTGAAAGATGCAGAGAAAAGATAGATTTTAAACACGAGGGTGCAAACGGGAAAGTGTATCTTCATAAAGGTGATGCGAGAAATTTAGATTTTATTCCCGATGAAAACATTGATTTAATTTGCACGCATCCGCCGTATGCTGACATTATCAAATACAGTGAGAATATACCTGAAGATTTGTCTTTGTTAAAGGTTAAAGATTTTCTTGAAGAAATGAAAAAAGTTGCGGCAGAGAGCTACCGTGTTCTGAAAAAGGATAAGTTTTGTGCTGTTCTGATGGGTGATACTCGTCAAAAAGGGCATATGATACCAATGTCGTTTGAAGTGATGCGTATTTTTCAAGATGCTGGATTTAAGCTAAAAGAACTGATTATCAAAGAACAGCATAATTGCAAAGCAACAGGATACTGGAAAACAAACAGTGTAAAATATAATTTTTTACTCATAGCACATGAGTATTTGTTTGTTTTTAGAAAATGCTGATAATAACAAAGATTTTTCTGACTATATAAAGTGTTATTTTCAAGAGAATGCGGTAATACTTCAAAGCGTGTTAAGTTTGATAAAACAAAATGGGATTAATCAAAAAGTGGGTTGAATCTCTTGTTATATTCACGGTTTTCAGGTAATATTTTATAAGTATAAAGCATACAATTAATCAGTCACAGGGGTGCACAGCGCTCTTTTGAGGAGTTGATTGTATGAAAGATTTTTTTGATGACAGGGCAGTGGTGTTAGGCGAATACATTATCGACACGGGCGCTACGGTGCGTGCGACTGCCAAAGTTTTCAAAATAAGTAAAAGTACCGTACATAAAGATGTAACCGAGCGCCTTATGCATATAGATCGCGAGCTTTACAAGCAGGTAAAGAATGTGCTTGAAAAAAATAAAAGCGAACGGCACATTCGCGGCGGCTTGGCAACCCGCCGAAAATACAAGGGTGAATAAAAAACTGCTGTCGAAATTTCGACAGCAGAATTTTTATTTATTATCATTACCGTAAACTATTGTAATATTAAATTCGTTCTTCCTGTACTGAATTTTCCAGGTTGCTGTCATTTTAATCACCCTTTGCATATTGATTTGCACAAAATAATATACACTTATATAAATATATATTGTTTCAAATGAATTGTCAAGTAAATATATCTTTAATAAAATATTATCAGAGGTGTATAATATAATTATGGTTAATTTGACACTTGATAAGGCTTTGAAAAAACTTAATATTAGTCGATATGAACTTGCAAAACGCACGGGAATTCAATATCAAATAATAGACAATTATTATAAAAATAAAGTAATCAGATATGATAGCTATGTGCTTGACAAAATATGCAGTGCTTTAAATTGCGATATAAGTGACATAATTGAATATAAGAGCATTTCTTGAAATGATAAAACGGCCGTCTTACATAAAAGTAAGACGGCCGTTTAAAATTTGTTTTAGAAATTAATTTCTTCACCCTTTTTAAGGCGTTCGCGAAATTCTGCGGTAGCGCAAAAAATTACATCTCCCGATGAATTTATAGCGGTTTCAAGTGAATCTTGAACTACACCTACTATAAATCCAACTGCTACAACCTGCATAGCAATATCACTGTTAACACCTAAAAGTGAGCAAGCCATAGGTATCAGCAACAGTGAACCGCCTGCTACACCCGAAGCGCCGCATGCACCGAGTGTTGCTACAAAGCTTAAAATAACAGCAAGCAAAATATTTACTTCAATGCCTTGTGAAAATGCAGCCGCTAACGACATAACAGTTATAGTGATTGCTGCGCCGTCCATATTTATTGTAGCGCCTAACGGAATTGCAACCGAATAATATTCGCGGTCAAGGCCTAACTTTTCGCAAAGTTTCATATTAACGGGTATGTTAGCAGCAGAGCTTCTTGTAAAGAACGCGGTAATACCTGATTCTTTAAAGCACTTCAATACCAGCGGATACGGGTTGCGGCGAAGCGAAATACCTACTATAAGCGGGTCAACTATTAATGCTACTGCCAACATACAGCCTACAAGAAGTAATAAAATTTTGCCGTAGTCGGTAAATATTTCAAGACCGTATTCACTAACAGAACCGTAAACCAAACCCATAATACCAAACGGCGCTAACTGAATTACCCATGCAACACATTTTGAAACAGCGTTTGAAAGGTCGGTAAGCATTTCTTTTGTTTTTACGGCGGCAACTGCTTTAAGGGCAAGACCTAAAAGTACCGCCCATGTCAGAATACCTACATAGTTGCCATTGATAATTGCCGAAACAGGGTTCATAACCATATTGTTAAGCAAGGTTTTAAATACTTCGCCAAGTCCGGTAGGCGCGGTTTGTTCCGCAGCAACGGTAAGCGGCAATGTAACTTTAAATATATAACTTGCTACAACAGCCACAATTGCGGCTAAAAATGTGCTTAACATATAAAATATTATAACCGACTTAAATCGTTTGCCTATGCCTTCGCCCGCGCTTGCAAGCGAGGCGATAACCAAAACAAAGACAAGCACGGGTGCTATTGCCTTTAGCGCGCCTACAAATATATCACCCAAAACGGTTATAAAAGATGCGGCAGGTACAAATAGCCCTAATACAATACCTATTACCAGACCGATTGCGATTCGCAATATCAGCGGCGAATCGACATATTTTTTTAAAATCTTTTTCATTAAAATTCTCCTTAAATTAGTATAAGATAATTATATAATAAAATTATCTTTTTGTAAACACAAATAAACATCAATCATCAAAACAGATTTTTTAAGCAAAAAAGTTAATAAACAAGCGAAAATTTATTTGTTTTTATTTTATTTTTCTGTTTTTTGGTGGTTTTGGTGTTGACATTTGTGTTGTTTTGATGTAGAATGTAATTAATAAATAAAAAGTGAGGTATTGTCTATGCCATATGTGTATACAGAAAAAATCGAAAAAACACCGCGTATACAGCGCCTTATAGACCATCTTTATGCAAAGATGCCCGAAATTGAGGCAGATCGTGCGGTGTTGATAACCGAAAGTTACAAGGCTACCGAAGGGCAGCCAATAGTATTGCGCCGCGCAAAGGCGTTTGCACACATACTTGAAAAATTGCCTATCACAATTCGCCCTGAAGAGCTTATAGTAGGCAGCAATTCAAAAGCACCTCGCGGTTGTCAGGTATTCCCCGAATATTCTTATGAATGGTTAGAGGCAGAATTTGACACATTAGCTACGCGTGCTGCTGACCCGTTTTATATATCTGAAGAAACCAAGCAAAAATTGCGTGAGGTTTATCCTTATTGGAAAGGCAAGACAACAAGTGAACTTGCAACAGCTTATATGTCACCCGAAGCACTTACGGCAATAGAGCATAATATATTTACCGTCGGAAACTATTTTTATAACGGTATAGGTCACTTCACTGTTGATTACGGCAAGGTTTTGAGTGTCGGTTATAAGGGAATTATTGAAGAAGTAAAAGCCGCTTATGAAAAAATTGATGTTTCAGATGCTGATTACGCTTCACGCAGTGCGTTTTTGCAGGCGGTAATAATAAGCTGCGAAGCAGTTATAAACTATGCTGACAGATATGCTGCTCTTGCAAAAGAAATGGCAGCTGCTGAAAATGATGCTTCACGCCGTGAAGAGCTTTTAAAAATTGCGGCTAACTGCTCGCGAGTACCGCGTTACGGCGCAGAGTCTTTTTATGAGGCTTGCCAATCGTTCTGGTTTATTCAAATGCTTTTGCAGGTTGAATCAAGCGGACATTCAATTTCGCCCGGCCGTTTTGACCAATATATGAACCCTTATCTACAAAAGGATTTGAGTGCGGGTAAAATTACCCGTGAATTTGCGCAAGAACTTGTTGATTGCATATGGGTTAAGCTTAATGACCTTAACAAAGTTCGTGATGCTGCATCTGCCGAAGGCTTTGCAGGTTACAGTTTATTCCAAAACCTTATAGCAGGCGGTCAAGATAAGGACGGCCGCGATGCTACAAATGATATGTCATATATGTGCATAAACGCAACACTTCATGTAATGTTGCCTATGCCGTCATTTTCAGTACGTGTTTGGAACGGCACACCTCATGAATTTATGATTCGCGCTGCAGAGCTTACACGCACAGGTGTTGGGCTTCCTGCTTATTACAATGATGAGGTAATAATTCCTTCACTTATGAGTCGCGGTATTCCTCTTGAAGATGCGCGCAATTACAACATAATCGGTTGTGTTGAACCGCAAGTTCCCGCTAAAACCGACGGTTGGCATGATGCGGCGTTCTTTAATATGTGCAGACCGTTAGAGCTTGTATTTTCAAACGGTGTTGACAAGGGTGTGCAGGTAGGTCTTAAAACAGGTGAGCTTCAAGAGTTCGATACATTTGAAAAGTTCTATGATGCTTATAAAGCACAGATGAACTATTTTATAAAACTGCTTGTAAATGCCGATAACTCAATTGATATGGCACACGCAAAGCTTTGCCCGTTGCCGTTCCAGTCTTGTATGATTGAAGATTGCATAGGCAGAGGTAAGAGCTTGCAAGAAGGCGGCGCAATTTACAATTTCACAGGTCCGCAGGGATTTGGTATCGCCAATATGGCAGATGCGCTTATGGCTATTAAAACCTTGGTTTATGATAAAAAGGTTTTAAAACTTTGTGAACTTAAAAAAGCGCTTGACAACAATTTCGGTATGGATATGGATTCTTCCGCTGCCGAAAAGCTTACCAAAACAGTTGCTCAAAAGTTAGTGTCAGACGGTAAAAACCTTACTGAAGAAGATATAAAATCAATTTATCTTGCAGTTTCAAAAAACAGCGCATCAGATGAAGAAAAGAAGCGCTACGGCGATATACTTGAAATGATACGCGAATTACCTAAATTTGGTAACGATATAGACGAAATTGATGATTTTGCGTGCGATGTTGCCTATACATATACAAAACCGCTTGAAAAATACCGTAACCCACGCGGCGGTATGTTCCAAGCAGGGCTTTACCCCGTATCGGCAAATGTGCCGCTTGGTGCGCAGACAGGTGCTACCCCAGATGGCAGACTTGCTTACACACCTATTGCTGACGGTGTTTCACCTGCGGCTGGCAGAGATTTAAAGGGACCGACAGCATCTGCAAACTCGGTAGCGCGCCTTGATCATCTTATTGCATCAAACGGTACACTCTTTAATATGAAGTTCCATCCAAGCGCATTGGCAGGACAAAGCGGACTTGAAAGTTTTGTGGCACTTGTACGCGGATTCTTTGATCAAAAGGGTATGCATATGCAGTTTAATGTTGTAAGCCGTGAAACTTTGCGTGAAGCACAAAAGAACCCAGACAAATACAGATCGCTTGTTGTTCGCGTTGCGGGCTACAGCGCACTGTTTACCACACTTTCACGCTCGCTTCAAGATGATATTATTAACCGTACCGAGCAGGGAGGTTTTTAATATTGCGAGATAATCTTTTGGTTAAAGGCAGAATATTTGATATTCAGCGTTTTTCAACCCATGATGGTCCCGGAATTCGTACAATAGTCTTTCTAAAAGGTTGTGCTTTGCGGTGTCGTTGGTGCTGTAACCCCGAATCTCAATCTTTTGAGATTGAAACAATGATGCAAAACGGCAAAGCTAAAACAATGGGTAAAGATGTTACGGTTGGCGAAGTGCTTGAAGAGGTCATAAAAGACCGACCTTACTATAACCGTTCAGGCGGCGGTGTAACATTATCAGGCGGCGAAAGTTTGTTACAACCCGATTTTGCAACGGCGTTGCTTAAGGCTTGTAAAGATAACGGAATAAACACCGCTATAGAAACTACGGGTTTTGCAAAAACCGATACAATAAGAAGGTTTTTGCCGTTGCTTGACACCGTGCTTATGGACATTAAGCACATTAATTCAGATAAACATAAAGAATTTACAACTCAAAATAATGAGCGAATTCTTGAAAATGCAAAAATTATAGCACAAGAAGCCAAACGGCTGATTATTCGAGTTCCGGTTATACCCACATTTAATGATACTGTAGCTGAAATTGCTGATATAGCCGCATTTGCGGCAAGCTTGCCTAATGTTGATGAAATACATCTGCTTCCGTATCATAATATGGGCAGAGACAAATATACGGGCTTAGGCCGTGAATACGGTATGGGCGACCTAAAATCACCCACAAATGAACTTATGAATATTTTGGTTCAGACTGCCGAAAAATATGGACTAAAAGCCAAGATAGGAGGTTAGATATGCAATATGACAATTATTCAATATCGGGTGACAAGACTCGCATTATACAAGAACTTGTACCCGGTAAACAGATAACCTTGGCGCATATTATTGCTAACCCCGATGACATACTTTATAAAAAATTAGGTTTAGACCCCGCACAAGAGCATAAGGGTGCTATAGGAATACTTACCGTGTCCCCCAGTGAAACAGCGATTATAGCAGGTGATATAGCAA
Organism: Acutalibacteraceae bacterium; assembly: GCA_051892355.1. Classification (GTDB taxonomy): domain Bacteria; phylum Bacillota; class Clostridia; order Oscillospirales; family Acutalibacteraceae; genus UBA737. The sequence continues at coordinate 6,635 of JBJFGD010000200.1, forward strand.
TAAAATCATCGGGTGCAACGCTTGGTTTTGTAGACCGCTTCAGCGGTACGGTAATACTTACAGGCACTGTATCAGAGATTGAGGCTTCACTCGGTGCTATAACCGATTATATAGGAAATAAACTTGGATACACTGTTTGTGAAGTGACCAAGACCTAATGAAAAAACTTATCTTAATGGGTAGAAGCGGCGTAGGAAAGACAACTCTTTCTCAAGCGCTTAGGGGTGAGAAAACGCATTATCAAAAAACGCAGTATATATCATACGGTGACTTTTTGATAGATACCCCGGGCGAATATGCCGAAAATCACGATTTAGGTGCGGCGCTTTGTCTATATTCTTATGAAGCAGATGTTGTTGCACTGCTTATAGCTGCTGATGATGAGTATTCACTATTTCCGCCCTGCATTACCTGCATGGTAAACCGCGATGTCATTGGAATTGTAACCAAAAAAAATAAAGGCAATCCCAAACGCGCAGAAAATTGGCTGCGGCTTTCGGGGTGCAAAACGGTATTTATGGTTGATTCCAAAACAGGAGAAGGCATAAACGAAGTACTTGAATACCTAAAAAACAACATAAAACAAGAAAAATAACAGAAAAAACAATAAAAAACTATCTTTTTTGTGTTGACTTTACTGCATTTATGTGGTATTATCATAGTAAACAAAGCAATTAATTTAAAATAAGGAGAAACAATTATGGTAAACGAATTTGAAATCAAGAAGCAAATATGCGAAATCGGTAAGCGTATTTACAATCAGGGAATGGTTGCTGCTAACGACGGTAACATTTCTGTAAAGCTTAACGATAATGAGTTCCTTTGCACACCTACAGGTGTAAGTAAGGGATTTATGACTCCCGAATACATTTGCAAGGTAGACCGTGACGGCAAGGTTATTCAGGCAAACCCGGGCTTCAAACCTTCATCAGAAATCAAAATGCACATGCGCGTTTATAAAGAGCGTCCCGATGTTAATTCTGTAGTTCACGCTCATCCTATTTACGCAACAGGCTTTGCTATCGCAGGCATTCCGCTTACACAGCCCATTATGCCTGAAGCTGTAATTTCACTCGGCTGCGTGCCGATTGCTGAATACGGTACACCTTCTACCGAAGAAATTCCAAATGCTGTTGCAAAATACTTACAGTCATTTGATGCCGTTCTTCTTGAAAATCACGGTGCTCTTACCTATTCTGATACACTTCTTAACGCATACCATAAAATGGAATCAGTTGAGTTTTATGCAAAACTTCTTTACATTTCAAAACAACTTGGCGGTCCAAAAGAACTTTCTGACTCACAGGTTCAGCGTCTTTATGAAATTCGCCGTCAGTTTGGTATGAAAGGTAAGCACCCTGCTGATCTTTGCCCCAATGCTAAAGACGGTAAACCCAGCTGCCACGCTTGCGGCGGTAACTGCACTTGCGGCAGCAATGAGGCAACTGATTTAGTTTCTGAAATTACAAAGCGTGTTCTTGAGCAGCTTGGTAAATAATTATGAACGACCAAACCATGCAATCTATTGTTGACGAAGTGGTAAAACAAATAAAATCACCACAGGATATGACGCTTCAAACGGCACTGGCACTTGCCGAAAGGGTAAAACAAAAAGCGAGTGAAATGGGTGTTAAAGCAGTTGTTGCAATATCCAACAGAGCCGCGCATCCAATTTTGGTGGAAAGCATGGACGATGCGTATATAGCAAGTTATGATGTAGCGTTGCAAAAGGCATTTACAGTGGTTTCACTTAAAATGTCTACTGCTGATTTAAAACCGCTTGCCCAGCCCGGTGGTTCGCTTTACGGAATACAGTTTACCAACAACGGCAAAATTGTAATTTTCGGAGGCGGCGAACCTTTAAAAAATGCGGCGGGGCAAATAATCGGCGGTTTGGGTGTCAGCGGCGGCACCGAAGAACAGGACACCGCCCTTGCACGCTATGGCAAAGAAATTTTTGAGAAAGGAATGTAATTCAAATATGGATATAAATTCTTCCAATATTGAGCAGATTGTTCGTCAGGTGCTTGACAGTATGAACGGCAAAGCGGCAGCTCCTGCAGCAAGCGGCGAAATACCTGCAACTGCACATGTTGCAATGCTGACAGGTATTGAAAAGTTTGAAATTAAAGAATATCCAATGCCTGTGGTAGGCGATGACGATATTCTTGTTAAGGTTGAAGGCTGCGGCGTTTGCGGTACAGATGCTCACGAATATAAACGCGACCCATTTAGTCTTATTCCTGTAGCATTAGGTCACGAAGGCACAGGCGAAATAGTTAAAATGGGTAAAAATGTTAAGGTAGACTCTGCGGGTAAGCCGCTTAACATTGGTGATAAGGTTGTTACCTGTATGATTTTTAAAGATAACCCCGACATCACAATGTTTGACCTTAATAAACAAAATGTGGGCGGTGCCGATGTTTACGGTCTGCTACCCGATGATGATATTCACCTAAACGGTTGGTTTAGTGACTACATATTAGTTCGCGGCGGCTCTACCATATTTAATGTAAGTGATCTTGATTTGGATTCAAGAATACTTATTGAGCCATGTGCCGTTTTAATTCACGCAGTTGAGCGTGCAAAAACAACAGGTATTCTTCGTTTTAACAGCCGTGTTGTTGTACAGGGCTGCGGACCTATCGGTCTTATCTGTATTGCAGTACTTCGCACTATGGGTATTGAAAATATAGTTGCTGTTGACGGCGAAGAAAAGCGTTTAGCTTTCGCTCGCGAAATGGGCGCAAATGCTACGGTTAACTTTAAAGACCACAAGGGCATTGAGGCATTGACAGACGGTGTTAAAAATGCTTTCGGCGGCTATCTTGCAGACTTTGCTTTTCAGTGCACAGGCTCACCTGTAGCACATAGCAACATATATAAGTTCATACGCAACGGCGGCGGCCTTTGCGAGCTTGGTTTCTTTATCAACGGCGGCGATGCAACCATTAATCCGCACTTTGATATTTGCTCTAAAGAAATCACAACCGTAGGTTCATGGGTTTACACATTGCGTGATTATGCAACTACATTTGATTTCTTAAAGCGCGCTAAGGGAATAGGTCTTCCTATAGAAAAACTTATAACGCACAAGTATCCCCTTGAGCAGATTAACGATGCATTTGTTACCAACCTTAAAATGGAAGGTCTTAAAATTGCGATTGTTAATAAATGATAGGAGAGTAAAAAATGGGCAAAGCCACAGGTATTCTTGAGGTGTTTGGTCTTGTAGCGGCGTTTGTAGCCTGCGATGCCGGTTGCAAAGCGGCAGATGTCACAGTTGAAAACTTTGATAAAAACAAGCCCGGCAACGCCGATGAATTAGAGGTTCCGCTTATTGTAGCAATAAAGTTCAGAGGTACGGTTGCAGCAGTTGAAGCGGCAATTGAGGCGGCAAAACGCGCAGCTGAGAGCGTAACAGGCGTTGTTGCTTCTTATGTGATTCCGTCAACCGACACACAAACAGAACCTATGTTAAAGCTTAACGCTTTTGATAAAAATTAAAATTACTTTTGGAGGATAAAATTATGTCTAACGAAGCACTTGGTATGGTAGAAACCAGAGGTCTTACAGCAGCTATCGAAGCCGCTGATGCTATGGTAAAGTCCGCAGAGGTAACCCTCATCGGCACAGAAAAAATCGGTTCAGGTCTTGTATCTGTAATGGTACGCGGCGATGTAGGCGCAGTAAAGGCTGCTGTTGAAGCAGGTTCTGCAAATGCTTCTCGACTTGGTGAGCTTGTAGCAGTTCATGTAATTCCAAGACCTCACGCTGATGTTGAAAAAATACTTCCTAAATTCTAAGAGGTAAACACTTATGAAGTCTATAGGACTTATTGAAGTTCAGGGCGTAACAGCCGCAATTGATTGTCTTGACATAATGGCTAAATCGGCTGATGTTGAGTTTGTAACTTGGGAACGCAAGCTTGGCGGCAGACTTGTAACCGTTGTGGTTGAAGGTCAGGTATCTGCGGTAACTGCTGCGGTTGAAAACGCAGTAGCAGGCGCTATTAAAAAGCCCAGTGCGTATGCGGTTATTGCAAGCCCTCACGAAGAGGTGCAGCGACTTTTAGAGTTAAGTGCATCTCGCATGAAAAAATAATGCATTTATAAAAAACAAGGTAGGTACAAAATTATGAGTACAACCAAAAAAACAAGCAATTCTACTGCAAATAAAACTGCAAATTCAGCAGCGGTAAAAACGGCCGCTACAGAAAATGCAGCACCTGTAAAAAAGGAGGTTAAAAAAATGGCACTTGAAGCATTAGGTATGGTAGAAAC
>JBJFGD010000201.1:0-2651 GCA_051892355.1 Acutalibacteraceae bacterium
TCATCTGCTTCAATTTTTTCAGGAAAACCTGTAAGCACTACTCTGCCGTCTTGGTCTATATCGAGGGTCATTGTATTATCGGTATTTTTGATTTCAAGACCTTTGCGACATACAACAGTAATATCAGCTTCATTTGCAACATGGTTATCAATAACCGCACCTATATCTACATTAGCTACAGTTCTTGCATCACAAATAACAATATATTTTTTGTTGCAGCGAACCATAAAGTCCATCGCGCCGTAAAGAGCCTCAATATAATTTTGATAAAGTCTTTCTCTGCTTACATTAAACGGAGGGAGTATTCTTACACCGCCGCTTTTTCGGTCAAGATCCCAATAAACACCGCTACCTATATGATCCATAAGAGAACGGTATTTTTCTTTTGTAATAATGCCTACATTTGTAATGCCTGCATTAACCAAATTTGAAAGGCTGAAATCTATAAGACGATATCTTCCGCCATACGGAACTGAAGCAACCGACCTTTTTTGAGTCAACTGTTCAAGTGTTTCATCATAAGCATTTGCAAAAATAATTCCTGCGACTGATGTTGCGCTCATATTATGCTTCCTCCCCTGATACATCTTCTGTTATCATTTCTTTTGCACCGATTTTTGCTCCCTTACCAACGGTAACACCGCTGCCTATAACTGTTATACCGAAATCCTCGGGTGCAATTTCTTCGGGATCAACGCCAACCGAAGCATTTTCATCTATAACGGCATTTTCTGCTATTATAGCATATTTAACTTTTGCGCCGCTTTTTATAACAGCACCGGGCATTACAAGCGAATACTCTACGCTGGCGCCCTCTTCTACAGTGACATTTTCAAAAAGAATAGAATAATCAAGCGAACCGTTAACCTCACAACCGTCGGTTATAAGTGAATTTTCAACATTAGCGGTAGCTGAAACATACTGCGGAGGTAGTGCTATTGTGCGCGAATAAATACGCCAGCTACTATCTGAAAGGTCAAGATTTATTTTTGGATTAAGTAGGTCAAGGTTGGCTTCCCATAAAGAATCAACCGTACCAACATCTTTCCAATAATCGTTAAAACGGTAAACCATCATAAGCTCATTGTTAGCAAGCATAAGCGGTATAACATTTTTACCGAAGTCATTGTCAGAATCGGGGTTATTGTTATCTTCAATAAGATATTTTTTTAGTTTTTCCCAAGAGAATACATAAATTCCCATTGAAGCCAACTGGCTTTTAGGATTTTTGGGCTTTTCTTCAAACTCATAGATACTGCCGTCGCGGTTGGTGTTCATAATTCCAAAACGCGAAGCTTCTTCAAGCGAAACCTCTAAAACCGATATAGTACAGGCGGCACCCGTAGCCTCATGCTGCTCTATCATTTTAGAATAATCCATTTTATAAATATGGTCGCCCGACAAAACAAGTACATATTCAGGATTATATCTTTCTATAAACTCAATATTCTGATATATTGCATTCGCCGTGCCCTTATACCAGTCACCGCCCTTTTGACCCTGATATGGCGGTAAAATATGTACGCCGCCGTTTTGACGGTCAAGATCCCACGGCTTGCCTGAACCGACATAGTCATTAAGTTCAAGCGGCTTGTACTGAGTAAGTATACCCACAGTATCAATACCTGAATTAGTGCAGTTAGACAACGGGAAGTCAATAATTCTATATTTACCTCCATATGGTACGGCAGGTTTGGCAATCTTGCCCGTAAGCACGCCCAAACGGCTGCCTTGTCCGCCTGCCAAAAGCATTGCAACGCATTTTTTCTTAATCACAAAAACATCTCCTTTTTTTATTTACCGCAGTTTTGATATGGTAAGTATGGCACAAATGCCACAACTATTTTTGCTTTGTCGATTTGGTTTTGCGTTTTTTAGGTACTTTATAATATGTTACCGAAAGCGCGGGTATATCAAGTGATATTGAGTTTTCATACCCATGCATAGGTATTTCTTCGCTTAAATACTCTGTTTTAACTCCGCCTGTGCCGCCGTATTTTTCATCGTCAGTGGTAAGCAAGGTTTTATATTTGCCTGCTACCGGCACTCCTATACGGTAATCACTGCGTGATACAGGCACAAAGTTGCATACGCATACTATTTCATCGCCCGCTTTGTTTGTACGCCTGAAAGATATTATACTTTGAGTGTAGTCATCATTAGATATCCAAGAAAAGCCTTCCCAAGAATAATCTATTTCCCAAAGTTGGCTGTTATTAAGATAAAATTTATTTAGGTCTTTTACAAAATTCTGCATATTGCGGTGTGCATCATAATCAAGCAACAGCCAATCAAGTGCAGAATCATATTTCCATTCAATAAACTGTGCAAATTCTTGACCCATAAATAACAACTTTTTACCCGGATGCGCCATCATATATGCATAAAAAGCACGAAGACTTGAGAACTTTTCTTCATATTCACCGGGCATTTTATTTATAAGTGAGCATTTTCCGTGCACTACCTCATCGTGTGAAATGGGCAATATAAAATTTTCAGAAAAAGCATAAAAGAACGAAAAAGTAAGACAATCATGATTGTGTTTTCTAAAATATGGGTCAAGCGACATATATCTCAACATATCATTCATCCAACCCATATTCCACTTAAAGTTAAAACCAAGACCGCCGTCAGATGCGGGTTTTGTAACC
>JBJFGD010000202.1:0-2608 GCA_051892355.1 Acutalibacteraceae bacterium
TAGCGCCGGTAACACCTTTTTTTGTCACAACCTGTAAAAATCCGCCGCCTCCGGCACCGCAAATCATACGCGCTTGAATGAGATCATCTATTGAATTGAAAATTTGGTCTATACAAGTGTTTGTGCAGCCTGAGTCTAATTTCTTTGATAATTCCCAATGTTCATTTAATAGGTTGCAAAATCCGTCAATATTTCCTCTTTCAAGCTCAAAGCGCATCAAAACCGCAATTTGTTGTATTTTGTATAATACATTGAGTGAATCCGGGTCGGCAGCAATATACTTTCCTACGATGTCTCTTAAAAGATTTCTAGCGAGTCTTCGCTGACCGGTATAAATTAAATAAAATCGGCTTTCTAATTCCTCAAGTGTCTCTTTCGGAATGTTGAGTGCATCGCATTTTATATACTGTTGCATACCGGCTTCTGACGATACCATTTTTATACCGGGAGCAAGGCCGCCTACTTGGTCTTGCCAACCGCCGCCTGTTGACATAATTTGTTCCATGCATACAACACGGTTGTACATATCGTTTTCTTTAAGCTGCACTCCGAGTATTTCGTATATTGCTTTAACGCAGGCACCTGCAAGGATAGAACTTGTACCCAGTCCGCTGCCTTTTGGAATATTTAATACTTCAGTGTTTAGATGTAAGCCTCCGCCTAAGTTTGAACAAATTTTTTCCACCGGAATTTGTTCTTCAAACGGAATAATGCCGCATGCAATAAGGGCCGCTTTATGAAGTGCAAATGCATCATGTGGATTTTGACAATTCTGCAATTTTTTTATATCGGTGAATTCTTCATATGAACCATTATCGGTGCTTGACAATATAAATTTGCTTTCTTTAATTTTTTTGACAGTAACTACAATCGGTTTCTGCCCTTCAAGAGTTATTGCCGCATTAAGCACCATTCCGCCATGCTCATTGCAGTAAGGCGGTGTGTCAGACCAACCGCCTGCCCAGTTTACACGCACGGGCAGTTTTACGGTGACCGAATCTTTAACTATAAAGTTGTTTTCATTATACTTTGTGTTTTGAATGGCACATTTAACAATGTCATCGCGTATTGTATCAAAGCATTTTTTTAATATGGCTTCATCGTCTGAAAGCTTTGCAACATAATAATAAATTCTTATCTTCAGGCTAAAATCCGAAGATTCTGCAATATTAAGTAAATATTTTTTAACCCTGGTTGAAAGTACTGTATCTGTCAATTCAGCCAAAGGGGTTTTGGCAGTAATAGCATCTACTATTTTTTCTGCACATATTCGGTCATTAAGCTTATCTTGCCAAGGTAAAATCTGCGTTACATCAGCATAATTAAAACTGCTTTTGAGTGAATAGTTTCCTGTAACACCCTGCACGGTAGCGCGTGCAGCTTCTTCCATTGTGTCATACTCGGCAAAAAGAGGCTCGTCCCACAATGAAGAGTTAAGTTTTTTGTTAAGAACGCTGTTTTCTTTCGGATTATCGTTTACACCTAACATTCTTGCAACAAATTTTCCGTTTTTAAGTTTTAATCCATGTAAAATAACATTGTCGGGTACCGTTATATTTTTAAGAGCAACGCCCGAAATAATACAGTTTTCTCCAATTACTGTGCCTTTATCGATTATGCTGTTTTCAAGGTATGAGCCTTTACCTATGACGGCATTTTTATCAATATAGCTGTTGTAAACGGCACAGTTTATTTCCTCGCGATTTGTGTTGACAATGCTTTTCCAATCGAGAAATTTGTAGTCATCTATTGATTCTGTTACAAGCGATAATAACTCTTTCGATGTGCCAAAGTGCAAAAAAGATGCCGGAGAAAGGCAGACGAGTTTAAGATTGTATTTATGCAATGTGTTCCACAATACCGAGCGTGCTTCAATGAGTGAATCGTTAATTTCTCCCTCGGGCTTTTCTTTGTAAAAATCTTCAAGAGTAGAGCCGCTTGCAAGCGGGTAAACAAAATCGGCATAGAAAGAAAGTCTGACTGTTTCATTAACATATTTGTCAAATTTTTCTTTGGTATCTATTAGTTTGTAAAGGTCATTTAATATGTTGCTTCCGAGTACAATAGCACCTGTATCAATATTAACTTTTCCGGATTTATCTACAGCACCTTTAGATATTAGCACTTCTTCTGTTTGTTTGTGCAAAAACTCACTCACATAACCGCTTTCGTCTTTAAGAAAAACACCGTGGTTTTTACCGGTAGAGACATGTTCTTTTATTGAAATAGCAGCGGCATCGCAAGAGTAAAAATCTATTTGCAAAGGGTTAAATAATAATAATACATCGCCTGATAGCACAAGCATACCCTGACCGATACGATTGGGTATTCCACTCATACCTATAATAAATTCGTCAAACAGTGTAGAACGGCGTCCGTCGGGCAATTTGCGCGGCACCGGTGAAAACAGTTTTCCGCAGGCCGAATACTGCGGTATTCGCTTTGAATCACCGCCGGAATGAATAACCATAATTTTCAGGTTATTAAAATCCGACTCGCGTTCCATAATATAGCGCATAGCACCAAATGTAGCCCCCCCGGAGCCTATCCTTTTTCCTTCATAGTCGGGAATAACCGCATAATGGGTACTTTTTGGCAAAAAATTATG
>JBJFGD010000203.1:0-10633 GCA_051892355.1 Acutalibacteraceae bacterium
AACTGTATTTTGCCTCCCTCTGACGAGGGAGGTGGCACGGCTTTGCCGTGACGGAAGGAGAGAAAATGCTTTAATAAAGCCTTTTTTGACTACCCTTCAGTCTGCTATGCAGACAGCTCCCCTGACAAGGGGAGCCGAAAACAGACTTTTTCGACAGACTGTCACCTGCTATTGATTTAGCAGGTGATTTTTTGTGAAAAATTATTATTTAAAAATTATGCATTTTTTGTTTCTTTACTTTTGAAAAAATCGGGTAATTGCGCTAACACTATAGCGGCGAAAACAAGTAAGCAGCCTATAATTTCATTACCCTTTAAGGCATTGCCCGTAATTACCCAACCGCCAAGTGCAGCAAACACGCTTTCAAGACTCATAGAAAGCGAAGCAACGGCAGGTTCGGCATATTTTTGACCTACGGTTTGCAGTGTGTAAGCAATACCGCTTGACACAATACCCATATACAAAATTTCGGGTATTACCGATATAATATTTGATACGCTTATTGAATCAAGTTCAAATATGAGCGACATTATGCCCGACACAATACCGCATACTATAAACTGAAAAGCCGAAAGCCGCACCCCGCCTATAGCCCCGCAGTATTTATCTATCACGATAATATGTAATGAGAATGCAAGCGTGCAACCAAGCACCAATATATCAGCAAAGTAAAATCCGCTTATTCCTTCAAAAAGGCAAAGCATATAAAATCCGACAGTTGCCACAAGTGCTGAACACCACACTATAATAGGCACTTTTTTCTTTACAAATATTGATAACATCGGCACTATAATAACATAGAGCGCGGTTAAAAATCCCGAACGGGCTTCGGTTGGTACTCCGTCGGGGTAAGCGGCGATACCAAACTGTTGAAAATTGGTTGAAATTGCAAGCACAACGCCGCAAACAATACTGCCCGTAAGCAATAGCTTTTTATTAATGGTTTTAGGTATAGGCACATAGTCTTTATTTTTTATAGACATTATTGCCATAAAACAAAATAAGAAAGCCGCACCTATAAATGAGCGCATACTGTTAAATGCAAAGGGTGGTATTTTGTCGGCGGCTCTATTTTGTACTACAAAGGCAAGCCCCCATAACAACGCTGCAAGGCATAGAATAAGACTGCCCTTTAAATTACTTTTCTTCATTTAATTTATCCTTTCTCATAGTGAGCGATATGCGCTTTTTAGAAGCATCAACCGACAATACCCAAACCGTTACAATATCACCAACCTTTAATGCTTCAGATGGGTGCTTAATAAAACGATTGGTTATTTGCGATATGTGTACCAGCCCGTCTTGGTGAACACCGATATCTATAAAAGCGCCAAAGTCTATAACATTACGCACGGTGCCCGTAAGCTCCATACCCGGCCTTAGGTCTTCCATACTCATAATATCTTGACGAAGCATTGGGCGAGGCAGCTCATCACGGGGGTCGCGACCCGGTTTTTCAAGTTCTTTTGCAATATCTAAAAGGGTGGGTTCGCCGATACCCAATTCATTAGCAAGGTCTTTTGCACCGCGTGATTCAATTTGTTCGGTGATACCGCTTATTTTGCGATTTGTAATATCGCTTTCACTGTATCCGCAAAGTTTTAAAAGCTTGGTTGCCGCACTATAGCTTTCGGGGTGCACAGCGGTAGCATCAAGCGCATTTTTGCCACCCGATATACGCAAAAAGCCTGCGCATTGTTCAAAGGCTTTTGGACCGAGTTTTGCAACCTTTTTAAGCTGAACTCTATCAGAAAAAACACCGTTTTTTTCGCGGTATGCAACTATATTTTTGGCTATAGCTTGGTTTATGCCCGACACGCGTGACAGCAGTTGTACCGATGCTGTGTTAAGGTCAACACCAACAGAGTTAACACAATCCTCAACCACGCCGTCAAGTGAAGCCGATAACTCTGCTGCAGGCATATCGTGCTGATACTGACCTACACCTATAGATTTAGGGTCTATCTTTACAAGTTCTGCAAGCGGATCTTGCATACGGCGGGCTATTGACACAGCACTGCGCAGTGATACATCAAATTGCGGAAACTCTTCTGCGGCAAGTTTTGATGCAGAATATACGCTTGCCCCTGATTCGCTTACTACCATATAATTTAGCCCGTCATTAATTTCTTTAATAACTTCAGCGGCAAAACATTCGGTTTCATGGCTGGCGGTGCCGTTGCCTATTGCGAATGTGCGAACATTATATTTTTTTACAAGGTTTTTAATTATTGTTTTTGCCTCTTCAATTTTATTATGAGGCGGCGCGGGGTATATAACACCCGTATCAAGCACTTTGCCTGTGCCGTCTACTACCGCTACCTTACAGCCTGTTCGGTAACCGGGGTCTAAACCGATGGTTACAGTGTTTTTAACCGGCGGCTGCATAAGCAGTTGGCGCAGATTTTGTGAAAATACCTTTATTGCATCTTTGCTTGCTTTTTCGGTAATAGAGTTACGCATTTCTCGTTCAATTGAGGGGAATATAAGACGGGTATAAGCATCTTCGGCGGCTTCTTTTACCGCCATAGTGCAGGGCGAGCCTTCTTTGATGTGATCTCGCGATATTATAAACATAGCCTTGTCATGGTCAAAATCAACCGATACTTTTAAAAATTTTTCTTTTTCGCCGCGATTAATTGCAAGTACGCGGTGGTTAGCAATGTGCGACAGCGGTTCGTGAAAATCAGCATACATTTCATAAACACCAAGTTCTTCACCTGCGGCTTTTACAGCAAGCACGCCGTGTGCCATACAAACAAAACGCATTCTTTTGCGTATGTCGGCATCATCACTTATCATCTCGGCAATAATATCTTTAGCACCTTGTAAAGCCTCTTCTGCGGTTTCCACACCGAGTTCTGTATTAATGAAATCAGCCGCTAAAATAATAGGTTCGGCACTGTCTTTGTTTTGAGCATATATCAAATCCGCCAGCGCAGCAAGCCCTTTTTCTTTTGCTGCAGATGCACGGGTTTTTCGCTTCTTTTTATAAGGACGGTAAAGGTCATCAAGCTCGGTAAGAGTCTGCGCAGCATCAATAGCGGCAGACAGTTCTTCTGTTAAAGCACCCTGCTCTTCAATAGCCGCTTTAATTTTTTGGGCGGTTTCTTCCATATTGCGCAAATAATTAAGACGGTCAGAAAGCGTGCGTAAAATTTGATCATCAAGACTGCCTGTAACCTCTTTGCGATACCGTGCTATAAATGGCACGGTATTGCCGTCATCAAGCAGTTTTACGGCACTTTCTATTTGCCATGTTTTTAAATTAAGTTCAGCCGTCAGTTTTTCGATAACATTCATTTTAAAACTCCGATTTCAAAAATATAATGCTATTATACCATAAATACCATCTTTTAGTAAATAATAATATTGCTTTTTCGACATAAAAAATGTATAATACTTAATGTATATATATAAAACGGAGGATGTTAATGATACAGTTAAAAAATATTTCTTTTTCTGCTGAAAATGAAGACGGAGTTAAAGAAATTTTAAAAGATATTACAATGGATATTGATAGCGGCTTTCTTGCTATAACAGGTCCTAACGGCGGCGGTAAGTCAACTCTTGCCAAAATTATTGCAGGAATTATAAAACCCACTTCGGGTAAAATTCTGCTTGATGGCGAGGACATAACTGATTTATCTATAACCGAAAGGGCACAGAAGGGCATAAGCTTTGCTTTTCAGCAGCCTGTGCGCTTTAAAGGCATTACAGTTCATGATTTAATTCGTTTGGCTTCCGGCAAAGAGATAAGCATTTCTGTCGCTTGTGATTATTTGTCGCAAGTGGGTCTTTGCGCACGCGATTATATCAACCGAGAAGTAAATGCTTCTCTTTCGGGCGGCGAACTTAAAAGAATAGAGATTGCCACTGTGCTTGCACGCGGCACAAAGGTATCTATTTTTGATGAACCTGAAGCAGGTATCGACCTTTGGAGTTTTAACAATCTTATTAATGTGTTTGAAAAAATCAATGCTACTTTGGGCGGAACTATTATTATAATTTCACACCAAGAAAGAATTTTAAATATAGCTGATAATGTTGCGGTGCTCAAATCAGGCGAGCTTAAAGCTTATGGAAGCCGTGAAGACATACTGCCCGAACTTTTAGGGGCATCAAGTGCAGTTTGCCCCGTTCTTACAAACAATATTAAGGGGGCAGAATGATGAACGAAACCGAAAAACAATTGCTAAAAATAATTGCCGATATGGACGGTGTGCCCGGTGGCGCTTACAATATTCGTGCAAACGGAGCACTGGCAGAAAGAAACACTACCGCCAATATTGATATTCGCACAAAAACCGATAAATCGGGTATTGATATAATTATTCGCCCCGGCACCAAGGGCGAAACGGTTCATATCCCCGTTATTATCAGTGATACAGGCATAAACGATTTAGTTTATAATGATTTTATAATCGGTGATGATGCCGATGTTACTATTATGGCAGGATGCGGAATTCACAACTGCGGCAGCCAAGAATCGCGCCATGACGGTATACACACATTCTTTGTAGGAAAAAATGCCCGCGTTAAGTATATTGAACGGCACTATGGCGAGGGCGATGGCACGGGCGGCAGAAATATGAACCCTACTACTATTGTCAATGTTGCAGAAGGCGGTTATATAGAAATGGAAACCAGCCAGATTAAGGGCATTGATAACACTAATCGCATAACCCGCGCAACGCTTGCCGATGATGCCACGCTGATTATTCACGAAAAGATTATGACTCACGGTACACAGCATGCAGAAACCGACTTTTCGGTTGATATGAACGGTATGAACTGTAGTACAAATGTTGTATCGCGCTCGGTTGCGTGCGATAATTCCACACAGGTTTTCCGTTCTAATATAAACGGCAACAACCAATGCACAGGTCATACAGAATGCGATGCTATTATTATGGGTAATGCTCGGGTCAGCGCTATACCTGAAATCAGCGCAAACCATATTGATGCATCACTTATTCACGAAGCCGCTATCGGCAAAATTGCAGGTGAACAGCTTATTAAACTTATGACTTTAGGTCTTACCGAGCAGCAGGCAGAAGAAGAAATAGTAAACGGTTTCTTAAAATAAAAAATATGTTGATTAATAATACAAAAAATGGTATTATTATCTTGTGAGTATATAAATAAGGGGGCATTTTATGAGCGCAGATATTACAGTTTCTGCATCGGTTGTCACTTATAATGATATTAATCGTGCACCGGCTACCTGTAGAAGTGTAGTAGAGCATACAAAAAAATACCCCTTAAAGCTTTATGTTATAGATAATGCCTCTGCTGACGGTACGGCTGATTTAATAGAAAAATCGATACATTCCACCGTTATACGGCAAGGTAGTAATCTTGGTTTTGGTGCTGCACACAACACGGTGCTTAAAGAGCCTTTAGGCAAATATCATTTTGTGGTAAATCCTGATATTACCTTAAATTCCGATGTTATTGCCGATATGGTAGATTATTTTGAAAAAAATCCCGATGTTGTTATGGCTATGCCTAAAATTTTAAACTGTGACGGCAGCGAACAAAAGTTACCCAAAGAGCGCCCTAACTTTAAGCGCTTGTTTTTGGGCAGATTATCAGATAAAATACGCAGTGAATATGTTTGGGCAGACAAAGTAATAACCGAACCTTGTGATATAAATTTTTGCAGCGGCTGTTTCTTTTGTATAAGGTCTGATGTGTTTAAAGAACTGGGCGGTTTTGATGAACGGTTTTTTATGTATCTTGAAGATGCCGATTTAGCACTGCGCGCAAAGAGCAAGGGCAAGGTAATGTTTTTGCCGCAAATTTCTGTTACCCACGCTTGGGAACGCGAAAGTTCAAAAAGTTTAAAGTATTTAATAATTCATATAATTTCTTGCTTTAAATTTTTGTTTAAATGGAGGGGAAGATTTAAATGAAGATAATGATTACAGGCTGTCACGGTCAGCTGGGCAATGAATTGCAATCAATTTTAAAAAGCGGTAAAAGCGAAATCGGCGATGCACCTAAAGCCGTTTTAAATGCTGAAGTTTTACCTGTTGATATTGATTCGCTTGATATTTCAGATATGCAATCGGTGAGTGATTTTGTAAGTGCAAACAAACCCGATGTTATAATCAACTGCGCTGCAATGACAAATGTTGACGGTTGTGAAAGCGATTATGAAACTGCCTTTAAGGTAAATGCTATAGGTGTTCGAAATTTGGCGGTTTGTGCAGAAAATATAGGTGCAAAACTTGTGCATGTTTCTACCGACTATGTTTTTGCGGGTAACGGCAAAAAGCCTTACTGTGAGTGGGACAAGGTAGATCCGCAAAGCGTTTACGGTGCTTCAAAGGCACTTGGCGAACAATATGCCATGTCTTTTTGTAAAAAAACCTTTGTTGTGCGTACATCTTGGCTTTACGGTTATATAGGTAAAAACTTTGTTAAAACAGTTCGCCGTGTAATTCGCGCAAACGGCGGCATAGGCGTTGTTTGCGACCAACGCGGCAATCCGACAAATGCAAACGATTTGGCGCATCATCTGTTAAAACTCGCTGTGACAGAGGAATACGGAATTTATCACTGCACAGGTGAGGGCGAATGTTCTTGGTATGATTTTGCAGTTAAAATTGCAGAATATTCAGGTCTTGGCGATACGGTAACGCCTTGCACCACAGAAGAATATAATGCTAAATTTAATGTACCAACCAAAAGACCGGAGTATTCTTCACTTCGCAATTTGGCACTTGAATGTACCGTAGGTAATGAAATGCGCGATTGGGAAATCGCTTTAAAAGAATATATTTCAAAGGTGGAGGACTAAAAAATGAAAACTTATTTAGTAACAGGCGGCGCAGGCTTTATCGGCTCAAACTTTGTCATCTATATGCTCAATAAATATGATGATGTAAAGATTATAAATGTGGACAAGCTTACTTACGCAGGTAACCTTGAAAACTTAAAGAGCGTTGAAAACAATCCGCGTTACAGCTTTGTTCAGGCAGACATTTGCGACAGAGAAGCTATATCTAAAATATTTGCCGACAATGACATTGACTATGTTGTAAACTTTGCAGCAGAAAGTCATGTTGACCGCAGTATCACAAATCCGGAAATATTTGTTAAAACCAATGTTGAAGGCACTGTTAATATGCTTCAGTGCGCAAAGGTTGCTTGGAGTATCGGTGATGACAAATACAAAGACGGTGTAAAATATTTACAGGTATCTACCGATGAGGTTTACGGTTCTTTGGGTGAAACAGGTTACTTTATGGAAACCACACCTCTTGACCCGCACTCACCGTATTCTTCATCAAAAGCTGCCGCTGACTTCTTTGTAAAAGCTTTCGGTGATACTTATAAATTCCCCATTAACATAACCCGTTGTTCAAACAACTACGGCCCGTTCCAGTTCCCCGAAAAACTTATTCCGCTTATTATGAATAACACTCTTCAGCACAAAGATCTTCCTGTTTACGGTGACGGTATGCAAATTCGTGACTGGCTTTATGTTGAAGACCATTGCAAAGCTATTGATATGGTTATTCGCGGCGGCAGACTTGGTGAGGTTTACAATGTAGGCGGTCATAATGAGCGCCCCAACATATTTATTGTTAAGTCAATTATTGAATACATTAAAGAAAATGTTGACGAAACCGTCGGCGAGCATATGATTAAGCATGTTACAGACCGTAAAGGTCATGACCGCCGTTACGGTATCGACCCGCAAAAGATTAAGGATGAGCTTGGTTGGTATCCTGAAACTTGTTTTGAAGTTGGTATCAAGAAGACACTTAAGTGGTATCTTGACAACAAAGAGTGGTTTGAAAATGTAACCAGCGGTAACTATCAAAAATATTACGAAAAAATGTACAGCGGCAAAAAGGAGCTTTAATTTAATGGGCAAATTCAATTTTATTAAAACATCTATTGACGGTGTTATTATTGTAGAACCTACCGCTTACGGTGACAGCCGAGGCTATTTTATGGAAACATATCAAAAAGAAGATTTTAAAGCAGGCGGAATTGATATTGACTTTGTTCAAGACAATCAGTCTATGTCTACCAAAGGTGTGCTTCGCGGTCTTCATTTTCAGATAAATTATCCGCAGACCAAGCTTGTTCGCTGTATTCGTGGTGAAGTATTTGATGTTTGTGTTGATTTGCGTGAGGGTTCACCCACCTACGGTAAGTGGGAAGGCGTTATTCTCTCGGCAGAAAACAAGCGTCAGTTTTTGGTGCCCAAGGGCTTTGCACACGGCTTTGTAGTGCTTTCTGATGAAGCAGAATTTTGCTATAAGGTTGATGACTATTACCACCCGAATGATGAAGGCGGTCTTATGTGGAATGACCCTGATATAGGCATTGATTGGCCCATTTCTGATGATATGGAAATTAAACTTTCTGATAAAGATAAGGTTCATCCGCCTTTCAGTCAATATAAAAAGTAAAAATTGGTTATAAATAAACCTCCTCTAAAACGGTAAAACTACTGTTGAAGGGAGGTTTTATTTATGCAATCAAAAAGCACATCAATGTCTTTTGTAAAAGGTATGGGCGCAGGTATGGTGGCAGGTGCTGTTGCTGTGGTTGCGGGTAAAATGATAATGCAAGATAAGCATAATATTTCAAAAGGCTCTGCAAAAGTTGTGAAGGCGGTAGGCGAAATTGTTGACGGCGTTCAAACAATTTTTAAG
Source organism: Acutalibacteraceae bacterium (assembly GCA_051892355.1). Classification (GTDB taxonomy): domain Bacteria; phylum Bacillota; class Clostridia; order Oscillospirales; family Acutalibacteraceae; genus UBA737. Next base: position 8,682 of record JBJFGD010000203.1, read on the forward strand.
TAAAGAGTAATTGTATATGGTGTAAACATAGAAAACCTCTGCTATTTACGCAGAGGTTTTTGTGTGTTTGTGATTTAAAAATATAAACGGAAATAGCGCAAATGAAAGTATAATACCTACGGCAATATCTATTACAGAATGTTGTTTTAAAAATACCGTTGCCAAACAAATTAAAATTATGATTATTAAAAATACAGTTCGCCAAACGGGTGTTTTAAAATGTTTTGAATTCCAAAGCGAAAACAACATACCCATACTGAATACAACATGTAATGATGGGCAGACATTTGTATTTGTATCAATTGCGTAAAGATTTTTCATTATATCTACTAAAATATTATCACGCGCAAATTCTGTAGGCCGCAAATTTTGCATATTGGGGAACAGAATATAAATTGCAAATGATATAGCGCTTGATATACATAAAAAAGTATAAAATTTTTTAAACATAGGTATGTCAAAAAACAAAGTGTAAAGTGAAACAAAGGCAAGCATCGCATACCACAAAACATAAGGTATTACAAAAAATTCGCAAAAGGGGATAAGGTGATCAATATAGCATTGAATATCATATATTGCTACTATGTATTTTTCTGTAAGCACAAAAATCGATAAATACAACGGCCAGAACAATATTAAAAATAAATGCCTGTATTTTGGAGTAATTATATTTTTAAAATTAAAATCGCGATAATATGTAAATATAATCGTCATCTCCTTTTATTGTCGTAAACAGATTTTACCATTTTTTAAGTATAAATGCAATATATAAATAATTAATAAATTATTATGAAAATATTTATTTTTTCAAAGTACTGATTTTGGTACACCTAAAAAATTAAAATAAATTTGTAAAAAGTACTTGACAAATGTCGAATACTTGATTATAATAAAATTACAGAAAACGAACAAATGTTCGGCGGAGGAAAATTATGAATTTACAAGGTACATTATTAACAATATTTGAGATTGCTTTAGTGGCATTTGCAATATGGGCAGTTTTTCACGAAGACCGTTTTGCCGCTTTTGAAGAGAAGATTGTATCACGCATTCGCCGTCGCCGTTTAAAGGTGCTTCGCGGTAATAGTGTATGCAAAACCTGCTACCCCGAAAAGCATAGAGCATAGCTTTCATTTTTTTAATTCCTTTTTTATACATTTTTACAGAAACAAAGCGCAGCAGAGGTTGCTTTTTTATGAAGCGGTCTCTGCTGTGCTTATATGATTAAAATATTAAATATAATAGTTAATTGACAGTTTTAACCAGTAGATATATAATAATATTTGTAAATTATATTTTTCCACCAATATTTATATTTGAAAGGAAGATAAAAATGAAAAAATTAATTGCATTATGTCTTGCAATAACATTGTTTTTTGTCGCTATGCCGGTTACAAGCAGTGCTGCATCATACACATGCGGCCCCGGCGATATAAACGGCGATGGCAAAGTAAACAACAAAGACTTGGGGCTTCTTATGCAGAAGATAAACGGTTGGAACGTTGAAATTGTAGGCAACAATGGTGATGTAAATGCAGACGACAAAGTAAATAATAAAGACTTGGGGCTTATTATGCAGTTTATCAACGGTTGGGATGTTCAACTTACAGACAATGGCAGCGGCAACAGAATAAATGATAATGTTAATCCCGAAAAATATCGCGGAACTACCGTTAAGTTTGCGGCTACAATTAACCCTGCTAATGATGAATCAGGTCCCGTAGTTAAAGCTTTTGAAAAAAAGTACGGTATCAAGGTTGAAATCGTTCAGTCTGATCAGGGTAACTATGCAAACCAAATGGCAGGTCTTATTGCCGCCGGTAAATCACCTGATGTTGCACGCTGCAATGGTGACTTCCCAACTTGTATGGGTTATTTGCAGTCTTTAGATGCAGCTAAGTTAGATTATAACGAATCAATTTGGAAACAGAATACATTTAAATTATCTACTT
>JBJFGD010000204.1:0-8463 GCA_051892355.1 Acutalibacteraceae bacterium
AAAAAAGATATTTTTGGGGTTCACTCTTTGAACAGTCCATTTTAATTATACAACTTTCAATTATTCATTAGCGTAAGCGGCTTCAATATTCAATATTCATTTGAAAAAGTCGCTTAAATGAATATTGAAAAAATGAATAATTAATAATGAATAATACAAACGAAAAAGCCGCCTAAAACAACTTTAAGCGACTTTTTCGTTTGGCGGAGATGGAGGGATTCGAACCCTCGAACTGTTTGTAGCAGTTACACGATTTCCAATCGTGCGCCCTCGACCGGACTAGGCGACATCTCCATACGACTTGAATATTATAAAAGATATTATTTAAAAAATCAAGTATAAATTTTCAATAATATAATTGTATTAAAAAATTTTATAAAATGCTTTTATCACGGTTATTTTGCTTGTCATAAAAATATTTTATTCAACATATGATTAATCAGTTAAAAAATTTTAAATGTAAAAGTTTCGGAGGAATATTTTATGGCAAACAAAAGTATATATCAAGACATTGCTTTAAGAACAGGCGGGGATATTTATTTAGGTATAGTAGGTCCTGTAAGAACAGGTAAATCAACCTTTATAAAGCAATTTATGGATAAACTGGTCATGCCTAATATCTCTGAAGAATTTGAAAAAGAGCGTGCAAAAGATGAATTGCCGCAAGCATCTGCCGGCAGAACAATAATGACTACCGAGCCAAAATTTATTCCTGAAAAAGGTGTTAAAATCAATATTGACAACAATGCCTCTATGAATGTAAGGCTTATTGACTGTGTTGGTTACATAGTGCCAAGCGCTTTAGGCTATATAGAGGGCGACCAGCCCCGTATGGTTAATACACCTTGGTATAATGAACCCATACCGTTTAATATGGCGGCAGAAATCGGCACACAGAAAGTTATTAACGAGCATTCTACAATAGGTCTTGTTATTACTACCGATGGCAGTATAAGCGATATTCCGCGTGAAGAATATGCCGAAGCAGAGGACAGGGTAATAAAAGAACTTATACAAATTGAGAAACCTTTTATAGTATTGCTTAACTGTATGGACCCAAATTCTGAAAGTGCAACCGATACAGCAGAAGCTATTTCTAAAAAGCATCATGTACCCGTAATACCCGTAAATTGCCTTGAACTCAGTCAAAATGATATAAGACAGATTTTATCAAGAATACTATACGAGTTCCCTGTAAAAGAAATTAATGTTAACTTTCCTAAATGGATAAATTCTTTGCCGATAAACCATTGGTTGCGTTCTGACCTGATAAACACCTTAAAATCTGCGGCAAGCATTAAACATGTGCGTGATATAAATATTTTCAGTAATTCTTTTGAATGCAGTGAAAATACAACAGGCTGTAAAGTAAACAATATTGATTTAGGTTACGGCAAGGCAGATATTTCGGTTGATGTTAAACCGGAGCTGTTTTATAAAATTCTTGCCGAAATGACGGGTCTTGTAATAAATGACGAGATGGAGCTCATGGATTCAATCACCGAACTTGCCTCAATAAAAAAAGAGTATATGCGTGTTAAGGATGCGCTTGATGAAGTTGAAGCCACAGGTTACGGCATAGTTATGCCAACTACCGACGAACTAACGCTTGAAGAACCCGAAATTGTAAAACAGGGCGGCAGATACGGTGTGCGACTTCGTGCATCTGCGCCGTCAATCCACCTTATGAAAGCAAATATTACAACCGAGGTAAGCCCTATTGTAGGCAGTGAAAAACAGTCAGAAGACTTGATAATGTATCTGCTAAACGGTTTTGAAGATGACCCCACAAAAATTTGGGATTCAAATATATTTGGTAAATCTTTGCATGAGCTTGTCAATGAGGGGCTGCATACAAAGCTTGCCCGAATGCCTATTGATGCCAGAATGAGGGTACAGGAAACTATTGAACGCGTTATTAATGACGGTTGTAACGGTCTTGTATGTATAATTCTTTAAAAATACAATTTTTTCTTGCAAAAACCTACATTTTATGGTATTATTAAAAAAATGTTTGTTTTTGTGAGTGATGTTATGAAAAAAATAGTTACAAAAATTTCATTTGTAATATGTCTGTTGTCAATGGTGGCATTGTTGTTTACCGCTTGCAGTGAAAAAGACATATATGCAGAAAATTCTGATTTTGAATCGTATCCCGATTATTGGAATTCTTTTAATCAAAACACTACCGGCGATGACTTATACATAGTTGATCCAAGTGATAAAACAACTACCTCAAGCGATAATTCCGCTGAAAGTGGTTCTGATAAAGATACTTCAAGTAATACATCATCTGAAGTCGAAGATTGGACTGCTAATTTTGTTGATGATGAAGATAACGATGATAACAGCAATAACAGTAATAACAGTAATAATAGTAACGATAACGGTAATGATAATGGCAATGGTAACAGCATTCCGGATGATGAAGAAAATAAAAACGGCAATCAAGGTCCATTAGTATTCTTTTAAACTCAAAGATTTAACACCGCACTTTTCGTATTTTGGAAAGTGCGGTGTTTTTGTATATTTATTTATTTTTTACATTTGATAGTGGGTTTGAATCAATTGCGTTTTTAATTTGTGTGTCAGAAATATGTGTATAAATTTGGGTTGTTCCAAGGTTAGAATGGCCTAAAATATCTTTAAGCACGCGTATATCAACATTGCCGTGCTGATACATAAGTGTTGCTGCCGTATGACGCAATTTGTGTGTTGAATAACCTTGTCCGCCAAGACCTGCCTTTTCAAGGTAGGTTTTAACTATATGTTGAACTGTTTTATTGCTTAACCGCCTTTTGTTTCGGCTTATAAAGAGTGCATTGCGATCGCCGAATTCGATGCCATCGTTAGGTCTAACAGCTAAATATGCTTTAATAGCTGCATCACAAGCATCATTTATATATACAATGCGTTCTTTATTACCTTTACCAAGCAGTCGAAGTGTGCCGTCTGAATGTATATCGCTTAAATTAAGCCCGCACAATTCCGAAAGACGCATTCCGCAGTTTAAAAACAGGGTAAGTATGCAATAATCACGCTCTTTATTAGGCCCGTCCACAACAGATAACAGTTCAAGCGAATCTTCTATGCTTAAATGTTTTGGCAAACTTGCTTTTACCTTTGGCGACTCTAACATTTCGGCTGGGTTATTTTCTAACAGGTGTATTTGTGAAGTTAGATACTTAAAAAATATACGAAGCGTTGAGGTTTTTCTTGCTCTTGTTGCCGCGTTGTTGCCACGCTCATCTTTGCAATAAACAATAAAAGCATACAAATCTGATATTGTTACCGTGCGTATTAGTTCAGCATCAACGCAGCTTATATCAATTTCTTCAAAAGGAGTTTTTTGGTCTGCCTTGCCGCGAATGATAAGTAAATATCTGAAAAAGGTTTGTAAATCAAGGTAATATTCATCAACCGATTTAGACGATTTACCTTTAATAACCTCATTATAGGTTAAAAAATCGCGTATGATAGGAGGGCATGAAAGTAAAATATCATGTTTCATATTGTAACTCCTCCTTTAAAATGTTATAATTATTTATATATTTTAACATCAAAATTTAAAAAATGCAACATTAAAGAATTCTTAATAATTAATCTACTTTTTTCTTAAAAAACAAATTGGTAAAATGTTTTCGGAGGTTGAGGAAGAGTGTATAACATTTTAGTTTGCGATGATGAAAAGGATATTGTGTCGGCTTTAAAAATTTATCTTGAGTCTGACGGCTACCAAGTTTTTACCGCCTTTAACGGCAAAGAGGCTATAGAGATTGCTGAAACACAAGAAATTCATTTAATACTTTTAGACATAATGATGCCTGTAATGGACGGTATAACGGCTATGGTAAAATTGCGCGAACACAGTAATGTGCCTGTGATTTTGCTTACTGCTAAAAGCGAAGATACCGATAAAATTTTAGGTCTTAATGTTGGTGCTGACGATTATATAACAAAGCCTTTTAACCCGGTAGAAATGCTTGCGCGTGTGCGGTCACAAATACGCCGTTATACAAAGCTTGGCGGCACTAAAGTAACCGATGAGTCGGTTTTAACTATTGGCGGCATAACGCTTGATGATTCATCAAAGGTTGTAACGGTCGACGGCGACACCGTAGCACTAACACCTACTGAATACGCAATTTTAAAACTGCTTATGGAAAATCGGGGCAGGGTAATGTCACAAAAAGAAATCTATGAAAAAGTGCGCAAAGAGTTGGCGTTCGGCGCTGAAAATACAATTGCGGTACATATCCGTCATCTGCGTGAAAAAATAGAAATAAATCCGTCAGAGCCTCGCTATATAAAGGTTGTATGGGCTCACGGATATAAATTTGAGGGATAAAATTATGAAAAATGCTTTAAATAACATCGCGCTTAAAATTTTAGCAGTGATTTTGTCGTTTATTATGTTTTTTTCTATGCTTATTTCATTTTTTGCTGTCGGAGTAATGCTGTTTAACGATTTTTACACAAGCGATTTTAAAAGCTGTGAATTTTCAATAATGAGCAACCTTGCGCAAGAAGAGCTTTATAAGCTTGAAGCAATTGAACAGGATTTTATTGAAGATTATTATTCCGATAAAAATGTTGTATACGAAATTGAAAATTTAACAACGGGCAAATCAATATCAAATTTTAAAGGTCAGGATTACATCGGTTATGCAACGGAAACAATTTATAAAACCGTTTATGTAAATCAGAACGGCGAAATACGCGGCGAAAGCGGCGTTCATTATGAAAGTTCATATACAGATGACGAAGAATATTTCATTTTCGATGACGAAACCGGTGAAAAGCTTACCGAGCTTGATGAAAAGCAGGAGTTCAGAATTACTGCATATATACCGCAAAAAATGCAGTATACCGACCGCTTTTGGCTTACCGATAAACTGATTACCTTCGGATATAACAATAGGTATGTGCTTATTTTTACGGCAATTATTTCACTTTGCCTTTGTATTGTAATTTACAGCTACCTGTTTATGGCTGTAGGCCATAAATCGGGTAACGAGTTTATAAAGCCTGCCGTAATAAACCGTGTACCTGCCGATATTTTAACGGCGGCTGCGGTTCTTGTAGGCGGCTGCGGTATAGGCCTTTTCGCCGAACTGAACGGTCTTGTAACAAGTATTGTATTTGGCTCCTTTATACTTACTTTCTTATATTTTTTGTGCCTTTGGTATTTGCTAAGCATAGTGGTACAAATAAAAGCAAAGGTGCTTATAAAGCATACTGTTTTATATTGGTGCTTTAAAAAACTTTCCAAACTTGGAAATATTATTAAGCATATATATAAAAACATATCAACCGTGTATAAGGTTGCGCTTGTAATAGCGGCTTTTTGGGTATTTGAGTTAATTTTTATGGGTATTAACGCTTATGAAGGCGATAATCTAATTATATGCTGGCTGGTTGTAAGCGCGGTTGTTTCAGTTATATTATTACTCGGCGCAATAGCCTTTCAACGGGTAAAAAAAGGCGGAGAAAAAATTGTAAACGGCGATCTTGAAAATAAAATTGACACCGCTTATATGTTTGGTGACATCAAAGATTTTGCTGACAGCCTCAACAATATAAATCAAGGCTTACAAATTGCCATAAATGATAAAATGAAAAGTGAACGCTTTAAAACAGAACTAATTACCAATGTTTCGCATGATATTAAAACACCGCTTACTTCAATTGTAAACTATGTTGATCTTATAAAAAAAGAAAACTGCGAAAACGAGAAGATAAATGAGTATATAGAGGTTCTTGACCGTCAGTCAAACAGACTTAAAAAGCTTATCGAAGATTTGGTTGAGGCTTCAAAAGCATCAACAGGTAATCTGACTGTCGAGCTCACAAAGTGCAACCTTTCAGTGCTTATAAATCAGGCAGTAGGCGAATTCAGCGAGCGTTTAGAAGCTAAAAATTTACAGGTTGTACAGTCGGTCGAAAATCAAGAACTATATATTTTAGCCGACGGCAGAAGACTTTGGCGTGTGTTTGATAATCTGCTTAACAACGTTTGCAAATACGCTATGCCCGCAACACGGTTTTATATAGATTTAAAATGTCATAACGGTAAGGCTGTTATAACATTTAAAAATATTTCTGAATTGCCGCTTACCGTTTCAGGCGAAGAACTTACCGAGCGATTTGTGCGCGGAGACCGTTCACGAAATACCGAAGGCAGTGGGTTGGGGCTTTCTATTGCAAAAAGTCTCACAGAGCTGCAAAACGGAATTTTTGAAATAAGCATTGACGGTGATTTGTTTAAAGCAAAACTTACTTTTGATATTATAGATTAAGGAATTTTTATGAATAAGTTTGAAATGTCTAATGTTGAACGACTTATGCTAAAGCGCAAAATTGCGCGAAAAAAACGCATAAGAAGATTTATAATTATTTTAACAGTGCTTGCGTTGTCGTTATGCGTTGTATTTGCATTTTTTATACATAATAACGCAAGCGGTAAAGGCTTATTTAAAAAGAAATTAAATGCCAAAACACTTGAGTGCCCCGACTATGTAGATGTTCAGTTAATAAATACGGGGTATGCAAGAACAGGAGTTAAATTAATAGAGGTTAACAATATTGTCATTCATTATGTCGGTAATCCCGGTACAACGGCGCAAAATAACCGCGATTATTTTAACAAAAGCGATACCGAAGTATGCTCACATTTTGTTATAGGTCTTGAAGGTGAGATTATTCAGTGCGTGCCGTTAGATGAAAAATCAAACGCCAGCAATAACCGAAATCTTGACACCGTTTCAATTGAGGTATGCCACCCTGATGCCAGCGGTAAATTTACCGATGCATCATATGAATCGTTAGTAAAGCTTACCGCGTGGCTGTGCGATAATTCAGGGCTTAAGGCTAAAGATGTAATTCGCCATTATGATATAACAGGCAAAGAATGTCCTAAATATTTTGTGGATAATGAGTCTGAATGGAAAAATTTTTTAGAAGATGTAAAGCAGGAACTTAAAAATTATTAAAAAGAGGTGTTTGTTTAATGCTTGAAATTAAAAACCTATCAAAAATTTACAAACCGAAAAAGGGAGTTCCGGTTACGGCGCTAAAGAATATCAATCTAAAGCTGCCTGATACCGGCATGGTGTTTTTGCTCGGTAAATCGGGAAGCGGTAAATCAACGCTGCTTAATTTGCTGGGCGGCCTTGACAGCTATGACAGCGGCGAAATAATAATAAACGGCGTATCGTCTAAAAATTTTAAACAGCACCATTTCGATTCTTATCGCAACACTTATGTCGGTTTTATTTTTCAAGAGTATAATGTGCTCGATGAATTTAATGTAGGTGAAAATATTGCCATAGCCATTGAATTGCAGGGTAAAAAAGCTACCGACCAAGAAATAAACCAAATTTTAACGCAGGTTGACCTTGAGGGTTACGGAAACCGTAAACCAAATGAACTTTCGGGCGGTCAAAAGCAACGAGTTGCCATAGCCCGCGCGCTTGTTAAAAATCCCGAAATCATTATGGCAGACGAGCCTACGGGAGCTCTGGACTCAAACACAGGTAAACAGGTTTTAGATACTCTTAAAAAGCTTTCAAAAGAAAAGTTGATTATTGTGGTATCGCACGACCGTGAGTTTGCCGAAAATTATGCCGACCGCATTATCGAACTTGCCGACGGTGAAGTTATAAACGACCTAACGGTTGATAACGATGTGTACGAACAAGAGGTTCAAAATCTTGTTTTTGATGAGGATTCCGTTACCGTAAAGAGTGGGTATCATCTTACCGAGGACGATTTAAAGCGTATAAACGAATATATAGACAGCATTAAATCGGGTGATTTTAAACTTTGCGTAAGCGAAAAAAGCAGCGGAAAATTTAAAAATACCGATACTCAAAAAATCGCTTCAAATACAGCAAGAAGTTTTAAACCCATAAAATCAAAATTACCTATGCGCAACGCCTTTAAAATGGGGGCGAGCGGTCTTAAACACAAAAAGTTCAGATTAGTAATTACAATATTGCTTTCCTGTATTGCGTTCGGACTGTTCGGTCTTGCCGATACCTTTGCGGCGTACAATCACATTAAGGTGTGCACAAACTCTATTTATGATTCGGGCATTGATTACGCTTCGGTTGTAAAATCAAAAAAATACGGTGATGATTGGTATGATTACAACCACTATCTTTCCGAAAAAGATTTAGCAGATATTAAAACCAATACGGGTGTTTCATTAAACGGTGTGTTTTACCCAAAGGGTGCCGACCTTTCTTTTAACGGAAACATAAATCCCGATTCCAAAACAAGCGAGAGTCAGTACGAAATATATTATCCTAATTTTTCAGGCTTTACCGAAATAACCGCTAATATCATCGATGAGTTCGGTTATAAAGTTCTTGCGGGAAAATTGCCCGATGGCACAAAAAACGAAATTGCTGTAAGCAAATATATTTTCGAGGTATTTAAAAAGACTCAATACACCGACGG
>JBJFGD010000204.1:8563-10506 GCA_051892355.1 Acutalibacteraceae bacterium
TTGCTGTAAGCAAATATATTTTCGAGGTATTTAAAAAGACTCAATACACCGACGGAGTACCCGTTAAAGATTCAAAAGGCAAAGAGACGCTGGTTTACAGCGATATTAAAGACTATTCCGATTTGCTTGATAAAACTATAACCGTAAACGGCACAAAATATATAATAGTAGGAATTATTGACACTGACTTTGATCTTACACGCTATGAAGGACTTATAAAGAAAAAAGAAAATCAAAGCTCTGCTCAAAAGATAATCGACTATGCGCTTGTAAATGAGTTTAACTCTCACAAAAATTACAGCATGGCTTCTATGATTATGTTAGGCGAAGGTTCTATTGATAAAATGATTGAAGCTCAACCGCCGATATATGATATAAACAAGGGATATTTGTGGTTCTTTGGCTCTAACTTCGTCGTTGACCCGGGTTACCTTACCACTCTTGACAAAATAGACACTTCCGGCATTGTGTGGGTTAACGGTGCAAAAACAACGCTGTCTGAAAAAGAAATAATTGCTTTTGAAGACTGCATAGATATTTGGGACACCGACAGCGCCGTTCATAAGGATGAAGGCGGCATTGATTACGCCAAAACCTTGAAAAAAAATAATTCGATTGTGCTTAACAAAAATATATTCGGCGACAATAATAATTCGGATGAAGACGGATATACCGTTGTAGGTGTTATACCCAACAACGAAAAATATAAAAATTTCAACGGAACGGCCGTTGTGTCCGACAGTTTATTGAACAAGTTTTCTGAAAACGACAACGGTAAATACACCTTTGCGGTAGGCGTTATGCCTTCGGATATTGAAGAAATAAGAACTCTTGTTTCATACTGTTACGATTCTGAAGACGATTTGAGATTTCCTTTGCAAAACGCTGCTACCTTTGAGCTTGATATGATTAATGAAGAGCTGAAGGAATTCGCAAAAGTATTCTTGTATATAGGTCTAGGATTTGCGCTGTTTGCGGCTATTATGCTTGCTAACTTTATCGGAACAAGTATATCCTATAAAAAGCAGGAAATCGGTATTTTGCGCGCCATAGGCTCACGCAGTAACGATGTTTTCAGAATATTCTTCTCTGAAAGCTTTATAATTGCAATAATAAATTTTGTACTGTCTTCTGTCGGAGTATTTACCGTTACTCAGATTTTAAATAATTTGGTAAGAAAACAAGTAGGAATTTTAATTACATTTTTAACCTTTGGACCAAGGCAAATAATATTACTTTTATTCGTAAGTATATTTGTTGCGTTCCTATCAAGCTTTATACCGGTAAACCGCATAGCATCTAAAAAACCGATTGATGCTATACGAGATAGATAACAAAAAAGGTATGTTAAGTTTTCAAATAACTTAACATACCTTTTAGGGTTTTATGTATTATTCATCAAGCATTGATGTGCAATGGGCACAGCGGGTTGCATCAATAGGTATTTCGCTTTTGCAGAAAGGACAAACTTTAGTGGTAGGCTCTGCCGAAGGTTCTTCCTTTTTCTTGCCGATTGACATAAGTGTATTCATTGCTTTTATAAGCAAAAACAGTACAAGTGCAATTATAAAGAAATTAATTATTGCAGAAATAAATGCCGAAAGATATCCTAACAGTTCTTGCTTTGTATACAGTTCGGGATGTGTGCGTGTTACTAAATCAATAATAGGTTGTATAAAATTGTCTTTAAGTGCTGTAACAATTGCAGTAAAGGCACTGCCTATAATCATACCGACTGCAAGATCCATTACATTGCCGCGAAGCGCAAAGGTTTTAAACTCATTTAAAAATTTTTTCATAAAAAACACCTCAAAAAATATTTTTTTAAAGTATAACATATTTTGAAAAAATAATAAACATTTTTTTACAAAAAGTACAAATTTATTAAAAATTTTGCTATAAATAAAAGTCACTGCTCAAAGTTTTTAAGCAGTGACTAAATG
>JBJFGD010000205.1:0-2540 GCA_051892355.1 Acutalibacteraceae bacterium
TCGCTTGTTAAATCCATAGCGGAAAAGCGGTAAACCTTATCGCTTAAATCGCGGTAATGACGGCTGTCAGAGCACTGTACCATCAAATATGGCGATACTATTGTCGAATTCCAAGTGCTGACAATTGCGGTTGAAACCTTTTTCCAGCCGTCACAGTCGGTGCGCGACACGGGGCTTGGCTGCATATTGCTGCCGACTGTAAGGGTTATATTTTCATCATCAATAACCTTTTTTATGTATTCAACTGCGCTTTCAACCGTATCTTTTGGATTAAGGCGCAAATTAGCCGTCATTGAAGCCTCTGGCGGTATAACATTCGGCGCGCTGCTGCCTTCGCTTTGGGTAAACGCCACAGTTGTTCGCACAAGGGCGTTCATTTCGCCGCCCGATTTTTTGCAAATAAGATTAAGCACGCCGCTAAACAGCCACATATTTGCAAAAATCATACGGTAAACAAAACCAGAATGTCTGCCTAAAGTATCAAACATATCTGCGGCAGGCTTTGTTATATGCATTTTAAACGGCTTATTTTCTACCCTACAGCACGCGCGGGAAAGTATGCCTATTGGGGTGTGCGGTGCAGGCGAAGAAGCGTGCCCGCCGTTTGATTTTACCGAGAAAGTAAGATTCATCATACCCTTTTCGGCAATGCCTACCATTGCACACGGACTTTTTACACCGGGAAAAACATTTTCTACCACAGCGCCGCCCTCATCTAAAACAAACTGCGGCTTTATATTATTTTTATTAAAATACTCAACTATGTTTACGGCACCGTTTCCGTTTACTTCTTCACCGCCCGAAAAGGCGAAATAAATATCATTTTCAGGTGTAAAGCCTTGCGCTATTAGGGTGTTTGCCGAAAACATAACGCCGTTAAAGGTAACTTTTGTGTCAAGCGAGCCTCTGCCCCAAAGAACACCGTCTTCTATTATTGCGCTAAACGGCGGTTTTTGCCATGCTTTTTCATCAACAGGCACAACATCATAATGAGCCATTAAAACAACTGGGTCGTCGCTTTTTTTGCCCTTCCATTTAAAAAGCAGAGCGCGGTCGGGCAGTGTAATATATTCACACACTTTAAACACTTCGGGGTAAAGCTGCGGTAAAAGCTCAATAAATTTGTTAAATTCTGCTTCGTCTTCAAGCGTTTTGTCATAATAAGATACTGTTTTGCAACGAATAAGTTGCTGTAAAGCGTTTATTGACCGTTCTTTATCAAAATCAATTTTTTCATCAATTGCTTCAAATTGGGCCTTTGGTTTGAATGCGGCAGTTCTTATAAAAATAACCGCCAAAAGCAAAATTAAAGCCGCTAAAATTAAATATAATATCCACATAATCAAAGCCAACCCTTTTTATACATAATACGGCTGATTGCTATTGTAAACAGCACACCTACCGGCACCATAATACCCACATCGCCGGCACCCAAACCTGTAAAAATAAACAGTATAAGCATTAAAATAATAGGAGCAATCGCTATTTTCCAATTTTTTGATATAAATACAATGCCTAAACCGCCGAAAAGAGCAGGTAAAATCTGTTCAAAACACGGCTGCAAAACAGGGCTTTGCAAAATTGGCTGAAGCGGAATTATAAGTAATACACCTAAAATTATTATAACGGTTGTAACAATGCTTGAAACGGCAATAGCTATTGTTGAAACAACCTCGCCTTCTTCACTGTCTGCCTTTACCTGCGCCTGTTCTAAAGCACCTAATGCGCACGGAAGTTTTAAATTAGAAATATTACCCGTTACAAAAGAAAGGTAAGAACCGCCGGCACCAAGCATTGGTATGTATGTTATAACCTCTACAATTCCTACTGCCCAATACATAGGGGCTGTTGCTATGAGGCCTTTTAAAAGCCCGTTCCAATTAGGCTGTGCTTTAAAAATAAGCGCCACCGCAAACGGAAAAGCCAAAAGCACAATCATTACAAAAATATTCCACTTATTACCCCAAGAATAAACCTTGTCGAGATATGTATTATTGTTGTTGTTATTTTTCATTTTCTTACCCCCTTATCAACCGAGCCACGAAGTAAGCGGTATTGCGCTTGCCATACCTGCTATAAGGCTTATAGGTAAAGCATAATCGTTTATCCAGCGGGCTTTTGTTATTTTCATTAAAAGTCCTGCTAAAAGCATTGTGATTGCCGATACCGCCATTACACAAACAGGAATAAGCCCACCGGTATCACCGCTGAACACACCGCTAAAATCACAGAAAACGAATCCCACAAAAGCTGATATCATACCTATAAACATTGCCGACTGAAAAATATCAAGCCATTTTGCATCTTTATTTTTCATAGAAACAAGACCGGTTTTCATTTTTTTGCAAAGTACAGGTACTAACCAAATACCAATCATAATGCTGATTGTCATAACAAATGCTATTGTTACAAACTGTTCCGCCGTAAGATTTGCAACCTTGCCAAATTCAAGCCCCATACCGCTTAAAGCATTTGTTGCTGCTATTGTTTCATAAGACATAGAACCCACAACCGAAAGCCGCAGCCAAGGCAGCGCTATA
>JBJFGD010000206.1:0-2512 GCA_051892355.1 Acutalibacteraceae bacterium
ACTTTTTACTTCCAAAGCCCCAAAGGCGAATTAAGTGAAGAGTGAATAGTGAAGAAGTAAAAAGTAAAGCCCCAAAGACTTATGCCTTTGGGGCTTTGGCTGGGGTGGCAGGATTCGAACCTACGCATGCAGCAGTCAAAGTGCTGTGTCTTACCGCTTGACGACGCCCCAATATTAAATTATTGAAAAAGCGACTTGATTCATCAAGCCGCTTTTTTGTGGGGTGGAAGATGGGACTCGAACCCACGGTCTCCAGTGCCACAAACTGGCGCTTTAACCAACTAAGCTACATCCACCGTAACGAAACCAATTATACCATATTAAATGAATTTGTCAAGATATTTTTTTAATAAATTTATTTAAACCGCCGCTTTTTTAGCGGC
The DNA here is from genome assembly GCA_051892355.1 of Acutalibacteraceae bacterium. Lineage (GTDB taxonomy): Bacteria > Bacillota > Clostridia > Oscillospirales > Acutalibacteraceae > UBA737. The sequence continues at coordinate 384 of JBJFGD010000206.1, forward strand.
GGTTTAAATACTTAACCTATAAATGCATCATGTACTGCTTGAACAGCCTTGTCAGCAAGTTCAGTATTAATAAGTACCGAAATTTTTGTTTCACTTGTAGAAATCATATGAATGTTAATATCAGCATCGTAAAGTGCCTCAAACATTTTAGATGCAACACCGGGGTTGCTTTCCATACCTGCGCCAACAATAGAAATTTTTGAAAAACCGTTGTTGATTTTTAAATCTTGATATTCAAATACCGATTTCATTGATTCGATTGCTTTGGTAGCATCCTCTTGCTGCTCATGAGAAACAGTGAAGGTTATATCTTTAGTTCCGTGACGGCCAACTGACTGAAGAATTATGTCAACATTTACCTTGTACTGTGCAAGCTTGTTAAAAAGCTTGAATGCAACACCGGGCTGGTCTTTAAGACCAACTACAGAAATTGTTGTAACGCTTGTATCCTTTGCTACGCCGCGAATTAAAGTTTTTTCCATTTTAACATGCTCCTTTACAATAGTGCCGGGTTTTCTTTCAAGACTTGAAAGCACCTCAAGCTCAACATTATATTTTTTAGCCATTTCAACCGAACGGTTGTTAAGTACCTGTGCGCCCAAGGTTGCCATTTCAAGCATTTCATCATACTGTACTTCGTCCATTTTAACAGCACCTTTAACCTTGCGCGGATCTGCAGTGTAAACACCGTCAACATCGGTATAAATCTGGCAACGGTCAGCGTTCATAGCAGCCGCAATTGCAACCGCGCTTGTGTCAGAACCGCCGCGTCCCAGTGTGGTAAGGTCATCGTATTTATTAATACCCTGAAAACCTGCAACAACAATAATATTGCCTTTTGCAAGTTCGGCTTTCATACGCTCGGTGTTAATCTTTTTAATGCGGGCAACACCGTGATGTGAGTCGGTGTTAAAACCTGCCTGCCAGCCAAGAAGTGAAATTACGGGGCAGCCCAATTTTTCGATAGCCATAGCAAGCAATGCAATAGAAATTTGTTCACCTGCTGTAAGCAGTACATCCATTTCACGCTTGGGAATATTGGTTGGGTTAATTTCTTTCGCTTTTTCAATTAAATCATCGGTAGTATCGCCTTGAGCAGATACTACTACGATAACATCGTTGCCTTTTTTATATTCATCTATAACAATCTCTGCGACATTCATTACATGTTCGGTGTCTTTGACAGATGAACCGCCAAACTTTTTAACTATAAGTGCCATTTATTTGATCCTCCTCAAAATCAGAATAATGTATGCATTACCTTGATGCAATCAGCATTTATTGAATTAATTTTTTTCATTAAAACGCTTTCGTAATCTTCATCGGTGATAAATGCGATTTCTTTTTTGAAATCGTTTTTAACATGCCATGTATTATCAGAAAACATTTCGCCAAACTGATTGCATAACATATCGTAATCATTAGATTGAATATATACATAAAGACGAACCTTTTCGTCAGGTTTTATTACATAATCTTCAAAGCCGTCATCCCAGTCAACAAATTTTCTGGCATGTAGGTGTTTTGCACAGTCGATAACATCAGCAACAACAGCGCTGGCGGTAGGCATTTTACCCGCACCTTTGCCATAAAACATAACATCGCCTACAGCATCGCCTGTAACCATAATAGCATTAAATACACCATCTACATCAGAAAGTATGTGATTGCGGTTTACTAACATTGGTTTAACAGATGCGGTAATTTTACCGTTTTCACATTTCTTTGCTTTACCAATAAGTTTAATTGCACAGTCAAATGAGTCAGCATATTCAACATCGGTAAGGGTGATATCGGTTATGCCTTTTGTATCAATCTGTTCGGGGTATACATGTTTGCCAAAGGCGAGCGAAGCAAGTATGCATATTTTGCGGCATGCATCATGGCCTTCAATATCAGATGCAGGATTTCGTTCGGCAAAGCCCATCTCTTGAGCGAGCTTGAGAGCCGAATCAAAATCCATATTATCTACTATCATTTTATTTAAAATGTAGTTAGTCGTTCCATTAAGGATACCTTTAATCTCGGTAATATCATTTGCGGCAAGACATTGTGAAATAGGTCTTAGTATCGGTATTCCGCCGCCTACGCTGGCTTCAAAAAGAAAATTAGCGTTATTTTCTTTAGCA
>JBJFGD010000207.1:0-2508 GCA_051892355.1 Acutalibacteraceae bacterium
AAGTGTATAAATTCGCTAAACGCGCTAATATGCGTATCACTTATATTCTGCTTTTCGGGTATTCGTTTTGAATAGCCTAAACCGCCCGTTACTCCGAATATTGCTGTGGCAATAATGATTAGCGCGGAAACACATCCTACGGCTATTGCGCGGCCCGATTTTTTGAAACCGCGATTGGTAATAACACCGTAAATTACGGCAGTAAGAATTGCGCCTATTGTCATAAATATATAGAATACGGGGCCCGAAATATCGTAATCGAACATAAAACCGATTAAATATCCGCCGCAAATGCCCGCGAGCACACCGCAGAAAATATACATAAATTTATAGGCGTAGCCCTGTTCGCTTTTTTCTGCCTTGCGTTTGTTGTAAAGCAGAATTGCCGTTACGGTAAATCCGACTATGTAAATAGCGCTTCTTACAAAAAATTCTATAGTTCTGCTGTTTATGCCCTCGTCAACTCTTTCGAGTCCCATTCCGCAAAAATAGGGAGGGGATATGTAGTACATAATATCAGAAGCGATTGCGCTGTTGTACCCTAACAATGTTTCACTTAAAACAGAGTCAAATATTTGACCTACCAAAAGCAAAGCAATATTTGAGCCTATGAGCGATAATCCGAGGTCAAACATACTGCCTGCGCTTATTATGAATATAAGCGAAAACGATGAGCAGACAAGTGTTATAATTACGGTATATAAAAGATAAACTGCAAGCAGTGTAAGACTGCCCATCCACGGGTTAAACGCCGCCATAACTGCGAAAGCCGCGTAACAAACAAACACAGGTATAAATGTGGCTATAAGACCGGCTGTAAATCTTGATAAAAGCAGTTCTAAGCGTGTAAGCGGAAAAGCGTGAAAAACATCACTTGAATTCTTTTTATATAAAAACGAAAAGTTTATCGCATTAAACATTATAGCTACGATTGCCGACACAACTGTAACCAAATAAGCAAGATTTTCGACAAGTTGATTATTGCTTCTATACGAGGACAGCAAATTTTCAGTATTTGCAGCCTTCAAATCTTCAAAATTTACTATAAAACCGCCCGGGCAGTAAAGCAGCGCCGCAATGCACAATATAATTATGAAGCCTATGCTTTTACGCAGCGTAAACCCAATCATATTTCTGCAAGGGTTTAACTTACGAGAGGATGTTTTTAACATCATAACCTATAACCTCCAATTCATAAACAAATACTTCTTCAAGCGTGGGCTCAATACATTCGGCATACAGGGGGTCAAGTCGGTTAATAAACTGCATGATTTCTTCCTCGTTGCCCTTTACCACAAGTGACAAAAGCGAACCCGTGCGTTCCATCTTCATTATATAAAGACTGTTGAACACGCTTATGTCGGGAACATTGCTAAATGCCACCTGAATTTTATGTATATTACCCCTAAGCGACTCTATGTTGCCGTTTGAAATAATTTTGCCGTGGTGTATAACGCACACACTGTCGCATATATTTTCAAGCTCTCGCAGATTGTGTGAAGCGATGATTACTGTCATACCCCGTTTTTCTACGCTGTCCATAATTATATTTGCAAGTACTCTGCGCATAACGGCATCGAGCCCGTCAAAGGATTCATCCATAAGCAGATAGCGCGGGTTGGTCGAAAGTGCTAAAATAAGCGATGCCTGACGCTGCATACCTTTTGAAAAGGTCGAAAGCCTTGCCTTTTGATCAAGCGGAAACACGGTAAGCAGATGGTTGTATATTTCATAATCAAAGGTAGGATACATACTGTTGCAAAGGTCTGCCATTTCTTTAAGGTCAGACTGCGGTAAAAAGTAGGGTGTGTCGCCCAAAAATGCTATCTGCGACTTTAACTTCGGATTGTTAAAACATTTGTCACCGTTTACGGTGATTTCACCGCCGTCTGCCATATATACGCCCGCAATTAAGCGCAGCAAGGTTGATTTGCCCGAGCCGTTTGAGCCTACAAGACCGTAAACACAACCGTCTTTTATGGTTAATGTTATATTGTCTAAAGCAATCTTATCATCAAATTTTTTTGTAAGCGATTTTGCGATAATCATTCTGTTTTGCCCTCGCTTTCTGCAATGTTTTCTTTAATAATGGTTATCATTTGTTCATATGTGAGTCCTAAATCGGCAGCATTTTGCACCGCCAAAATAAATTCTTGCTTGGCAGATTGCAAAACGGCCTTTGCGGCATTTTCGTCATCAGACATAAACGAGCCTTTGCCTTTTACCGAATATATAATTCCGTTTGCTTCAAGTATGGCATATGACTTTTGCACAGTGTTTGGGTTTACTGAAAATTTAGATGCAAGTGCGCGAACGCTTGGCAATTGATCGCCGCCTTTTAGCACACCCAAAGCTTTTAGCTTTATAAATCCGTTTACTATTTGGTCGCATATAGGTACTCCGCTTTTAAAATCGAGTTGAAACATTGCACACCTCCTAAAGTTTATTAACTGTACTATGTTAATTAGTACAGTTGCATAATAACACATAAAAATTTAAATGTCAATA
>JBJFGD010000208.1:0-2460 GCA_051892355.1 Acutalibacteraceae bacterium
CAAATAAAATTAAAAGGACTAAGACTATACAAAACCAAATCATAAGAACACCTCAAATCTCTTTATTATTATAATGAGAAAAATGCAAAAAACAATATTTTTTCAAATTTATTTTAATTGACAGTTAAAGACTAATATGATAGAATTTATAAGAAATATATCGAAAGGGTGAATTTTTATTTATGAATAGCAATTATATATCGAATTCACCTTCTGATACTAAAAAAATTGCCCGCGAATTAGCCGCACAATTTAAAGGCGGTGAGGTAGTTGCCTTTTACGGTGATCTTGGTTTAGGTAAAACCTGTTTTGTAAAAGGGCTTGCCGAAGGGTTAGGCTATACAGGTGATGTGTCATCACCTACTTTTGCAATTATTAATGAGTATTTGGGCGGCAGACTTAATCTGTATCATTTTGATATGTACCGTGTTACCGGTTGGGATGATTTATATTCCACCGGTTATTTTGAGTATATGGAAGCAGGCGGTGTTTTAGCAATAGAATGGAGCGAAAACATTGAAAATGCTCTCCCCGAAGATGTTATAAAGGTAACAATTAAACGAATTGATGAAAACAGCAGAGAAATCAAAATTACAGGAGGTGCTTTAATATGAAAATTTTAAGCATCGAGTGTTCGGCTTCTCCTGCATCGTGTGCTATAATTGATAACGGCAAATTAATAGCAAGTTCATATATAAATGCTAATCTTACCCATTCGCAAACGCTTATGCAAATGATTTTAAATACTCTTGACAATTCACATTCTTCACTTGCTGAAATTGATGGCATAGCAGTTGCGACAGGTCCAGGTTCTTTTACAGGCCTTCGCATAGGAATAAGCGCCGTAAAAGGTATTGCAGCGCCTTCAAATATGCCCTGTTTTTCTGTTTCAACGCTTGCTGCAATGGCTGAAAACTTTTATGACCGTGATTGCATATTATGCGCTGTTATGGATGCGCGTTGTAATCAGTTTTATAATGCGCTGTTTCGTATAAAAAGCGGCGAAATTACAAGGCTTTGTGATGACCGTGCAATTTTAGCGGAAGAACTAACTACTGAGATAAAACATTTTGCAAGTGATACACAAATTATAATTTGCGGTGACGGTTCAGATTTACTTTATAAATATATTTCAAATATTGAAAACATAAAACTTGCACCCGAAAATCTAAAGTTTCAAAATGCCGTAGGTGTAGGGTTTTATGTCTATAAAAACCGTGATACCGAAAAAAGCGTATCGCCTGAAAATCTTTTACCTAATTATCTTCGCCTGCCACAAGCAGAGCGTGAACTAAAAGCAAAAAACGGAGGCAACACAAAATGAAAATAGCAATAGGCTGTGATCACGGCGGTTTTGATCATAAAAACGCTATCGCCGAGCATCTGAAAAATCGCGGATTTGAAGTCGCTGACTGTGGAATTTATGAATTACATTCGGTAGATTACCCCGACATTGCAGTTGAAGTTTGCGAAAAGGTTTCAAACGGTGACTGTGAGCTTGGTATTCTTGTATGCGGCACCGGCATAGGTATGTCAATTGCCGCAAATAAAGTTAAGGGTATTCGCGCCGCTGCTTGCAGTGAGCATTTCTCGGCAAAATATACCCGTCTTCACAACAATTCAAACATACTTTGCCTTGGCGGCAGAGTTATCGGTGTAGGCACCGCATTAGAGCTTGTTGACCTTTTTGTAGACACCGAGTTTGAAGGCGGCAGACACCAAACAAGAGTAGACAAAATTATGGCAATAGAAAATAAATCAACGGAGGCTTAAAAATGAAAGAAAATGTTTTTGTAATGGACCACCCCCTTATTCAGCACAAACTTACTATTTTACGCGATGAAAGGACAGGCTCAAAACAGTTCCGCGAGTTAGTAAGCGAAATTGCAATGCTTATGTGCTATGAGTCAACCCGCGATTTACCACTTCGCGAAGTAAAAACAAAAACACCTATGATGACCGCAAAAACCAAAGTGCTTGCAGGAAGAAAAATGGCATTTGTACCGATACTTCGCGCAGGTCTTGGTATGGTAGACGGTGTGTTAAGTTTAATTCCTGCTGCAAAAGTGGGCCACATTGGTATGTACCGCGACCCCGAAACACATAAACCTGTCGATTATTATTGCAAATTACCTTCTGATCTAAATGAGCGCGATGTGTTTGTTCTTGATCCAATGCTTGCTACAGGCGGCAGTGCTATTGATGCAGTTACTCGAATTAAAGAATTTAACCCTAAAAGAATTAAATTTATGTGTATTATAGCAGCACCTGAAGGTATAGAGGCATTCACAAAAGCTCACCCTGATGTACCGGTTTACTGTGCAGGACTTGATGAAAAGCTAAATGACCATGCATATATACTTCCGGGCCTTGGCGATGCAGGTGACCGTATTTTCGGTACTAAATAATTTTATTTTTAATATATTTTAAACCGATAATTAAATTTTTAATATTTTTATT
>JBJFGD010000209.1:0-2435 GCA_051892355.1 Acutalibacteraceae bacterium
AATCAAGCTGTGACATCTGTTTATGCCCCATAATTTTTGCAATTATAAACAACGCCACCGCCGATAACAGTGATGTAAGTATAACCTTTATTATTTCCATTTTGCCCTCCGAAGTTTTTTTAAAATTATGCCCCCAAATTTAAAAAATAAACCTTTTAGATACAATAAAATTGTAAATATGATAAGCCAAGATATTAAAAAGCCCCTGCTTTCAATTAAAAGCAAGGGCTTTTCGTTGCGGTTAAGAATGAAAAATAAAAAAGAGTTGAAAATTGAAAAGACCGCAACTAATAGTAGAAGCAAATACAAAATTTGTTTTGCTGACTATGTATTAATGAATAATATTAATAAGTTATAATTCGTTTTAAGCAATACTTTAAAAAATCATCAATATCGCACTCTTGACCGTTTGGTGAAATTTCATTCCATACTAATTGCGCTTTAGGCGAAGATAAATTCCTTCCAAATTCAAGGGCTTGTTTCATATCTGCTTCAACTTCTTTGGGGGTTACTCCGTTTTTTTGTGCTATCTGTTGAATAATTTCTTTTGTTAACATCGTCCTATTCTCCTATCGCAAATATTTGTAATTAATTATTACTTACATGTGTATTTTAGCAGATTTGTTTTGTCGAAATCCATCGAAATGTGCGCATAAAATAAAAAAATTTGTTTTTCAAAGCGAATTCTTTTATTTTATGAATTTTTAATTTGAAATTTCCTTGATTTTGTTAATTAAAGGGCAAATTTTGTTGACTTGTGCTAAATTTTTTCACTTGAAATTTTTTAGAATTTATGCTATAATTCTTTTAACGAGTAGCAGTAATGCGTAAGTCCAGTTTGGGCTTACGCATTATTTTTTTGCGCTTTTTTAGGAGGTATTTAAAAAATGGAAAAAAGTGAAAATCATGCCTTGCTTGCCACCGAAAAATTAGGTGTTTTAATAAGCAAGTACTCTATACCCTGCATCATTTCGTTGCTTGTGGGTGCGCTTTACAATATAGTCGACCAGATATTCATAGCCAATGCCGACTATTTGGGCTCTTGCGGAAATGCCGCAAACACAGTAGTATTTCCGCTGACTGTAATTGCCCTTGCTATTGCGGTTATGATAGGTGACGGCTGCTGTGCGTTTGTAAGCCTTAACCTTGGAAAAAATAATGTAGATGATGCAAAACGCAGTATGGGTAATTCGGTGATAATGACAATCATTTCTTGCCTTATTTTAACCGCGATTTATTTGATATTCAGCAATCAAATCATTACTATGTTCGGCGGCACGGTTAACGAAGAAACCTTTAAATATTCAAAAGATTACTTCTTCTTTATAACCCTTGGTATTCCGTTTTATATGTTCGGTCAGGCTATGAACCCTGTCATCCGCGCTGACGGCAGCCCTAAATTTGCTATGCTTTCTACCCTTGCAGGTGCCGCTATAAATATTATTCTTGACCCTATATTTATATTTGTTTTTAAATGGGGTATGATAGGCGCTGCCGCCGCAACAGTTATTGGTCAAATCATTACCGCCTTGCTTGCGATTTGGTATTTATGCCATACAAAAGCACTAAAACTGTCTAAAAAAGATTTTAAATTAAAGCGAAAAATTGCAACCAAAACCTTAACTCTTGGTATATGCAGCTTTTTATCACAAATTTCACTTGTTGCAGCTATGGCGGCTATTAACAATATGATTCGTAAATACGGTGCTATGGATGCCATTTTCGGTCAAGAAAAATTTGCGCAGATACCTATGGCGGTTGTTGGCATAGTAATGAAATTTTTTCAAATAATCATATCTATTGTTGTTGGTATGGCGGCAGGTAGTATTCCTATCGTGGGCTTTAATATGGGCGCGGGGCTTAAAGGTCGTGTTAAGAATTTATTTACCCGATTGTTAATTTGCGAAGCCTCTGTTGGTGCCATAGCGCTTATCATTGTTGAATTTTTTCCAAAACAGCTTATTGCTATATTCGGCGCGGCAAACGAAAGCGTATATTACACCGATTTTGCCGTTAAAGCGTTCCGCATATATCTTTGTATGATTATATTCGCCTGTATTAATAAATTCACATTTATATTTTTGCAGGCTATGGGTAAGGCGGTATCATCTACAGCGCTTTCAATGGTGCGTGAAATTGTTTTTGGCGTAGGGTTTGCGCTTATATTGCCAATTTTCTTTGGCCTTGACGGCGTACTTTATTCTATGCCTGTGTCTGACATATTAACGGCTGTTATTTCTGCAATTATAATCGCAATAACTTATAAGCAATTAAGTTAAAACATAAGCGTCCGCCTTAAAATTTAGCGGGCGCTTTAATTTTGCTGTTGACTTTTTTATTTTATTTATATATAATATATAGGCTAATTGAATACCGAGATGTGGCTCAGTTTGGTAGAGCGCTGCGTTCGGGACGCAGAGGCCGCAGGTTCGAAT
>JBJFGD010000210.1:0-2424 GCA_051892355.1 Acutalibacteraceae bacterium
CTTGACAACATAGGCCCTGATAAACTTCGCATCAAAGAGCTAATGGCACGCCTTGGTGATGGCACGGTTAAAGAAATAATTATGGCAACCAACCCCACCGTTGAGGGCGAAGCTACCGCAAGTTATATTTCACGGCTTGTAAAACCTATGAATATCAAGGTTACACGATTGGCTTACGGCATACCCGTAGGCGGCGACCTTGAATATGCTGACGAATATACCCTAACCCGCGCACTTGAAGGCAGAAATGAGATTTAATTATGGAACAAAAGAAAATTGACCGCATAAATGAACTTGCCCGCAAGCAAAAGGCAGAAGGACTCACGCCGGAAGAAAAAGCCGAACAGGCTGTTCTTCGCCGTGAATACATTGAAGCTTACAAACAAAGTTTAATGTCGCAGCTTGATAATATGTATATTTTAGAGCCTGACGGCACAAAACACAAAGTAACTAAAAAGAAATGAAAATACTTTTATCAGACTATTCTACCCTTGCACAAAGCAACGATTTGCCGATTGATATTTTTGAAAAATACGGCGAAGTCACATATCAGCCTAACATATCACGCACCGAACTGCTTGATAGCGTACACGAATATGATATTATTTTGTGCAATAAAACAATTATTGATAAAGCAGTTATTGAAAAGGCAAAAAATCTTAAATATATAGGTCTTTTTGCTACGGGATATAACAATATTGATATTGCTGCCGCAAAACAACATAGCATAACGGTTTGCAACGCAGGCAGTTATTCTACAAGTGCGGTAGCCCAACAGGTATTTGCGTATATTTTAAATCATTTTAATGCAGTCAATAAATATAATGATTTTGTCACAAACGGCGGTTGGCAAAATTCATCCACCTTTTCGGTGCTGTGCTTCCCTACTGATGAGCTTAAAGATAAAACTATTGGCATAATCGGCTATGGCAGTATAGGCAAACGCGTAGCCGAAATCGCCATTGCATTTGAAATGAATGTTTTGGTATATACCAGAACACCTAAAAACGACGCCCGAGTTAAATTTGTTTCTCTTGATGAACTGCTTAAAAGCAGTGACATTGTAACACCGCATTGCCCTTTAAATGATGAAAGCCAAGAAATGTTTAACAAAGACACCTTTGATAAAATGCGTGACGGTGCTTTCTTTATAAACACAGCTCGCGGCGGTATTGTAAATGAACAAGACTTGTCTGATGCTTTAAAAAGCGGTAAGTTGTCGGGTGCGGCAATAGATGTTTTACAACAAGAACCTATGAGTAAAGATTGCGCACTTATGGGCGCGCCAAATCTTATAATAACGCCCCACACCGCATGGGCTCCGCTTGCTACAAGACAACGCCTTTTAAACATTGTAGAAGATAATATAATATCTTTTTTAAACGGAAAACCTAAAAATGTAGTATCTGTATAAACTCAAAAGCCTTCGTTCAATGAACGAAGGCTTTCGTTTATTTTTAATTTTCATTTCAGCAGCGAATTATAATAATCTTTCATCTGCTTTACATCTTCTGCCTGCGTGCCGTCTGACTCGCAAATGAAGGTTGGGCTGCAATTCTTTTGCACTACAAGGTCAATTACCGGCTCAAAATCGGGGCCGTAAACGGTGTCTTCAAAGGTAAGGTGCCTTTTTTCGCCGCCTGTGGTGTATTCTATTTTTGAAAAATGCGAATGGAAATTGCAAAGTCTCTCATAACCCAAAGCGTTTTCAATTTTATCAAACACTGTTTTATAATCTTGTTTGGTTTTAAAATAACCCAAATCTCGTGCATTAAGATGACCGAAATCTATGCAGGGTATGAGTCGCTCATCAATTTTGCAAAGTGCTAAAACTTCATCTAAAGTGCCAAGCTGATTAACCTTACCCATAGTTTCTGGGCAAATGTGAATATGACCGAGATTTTCGTTATCAAGCGCATCAAGCGCCTTTTTCATAGTGTCTATGGCAAGTTCAAGTGCGGTCTCTCTGCTTATTTTACCGCAAGAGCCTGTATGCACTACAATACGGTTGCCGCCCATAAAATCTACAGCCCTTGCCGAAGATAAAATATAATTTATAGAATTAAGTCGCTTTTCTTCTTCGACAGAAGACATAGAAATGTAATACGGTGCGTGCAGTGACAGCGTTATACCCTTTTCTGCCGCCAATCTGCCAAGTTCACGGGCTTTATCTTCGCCTATGTTCACACCTCTGCCGCATTGATACTCAAAGGCATCAAGACCCATACGCTCTAAATATTCAGGAACTTGCAAACTACCCTTATATCCCATTTGTGTAAAACTGTTTGAATTACCCGCCGGGCCAAATTTTGCTGACATAGTTATACCTCGTAATCTTTTATATTGTAATGCTTGTATATTTTTTTCTCTAATTTGCGGCGAACTTTAAAGCTAAAGCCGTCTTCAAGCTTGATGGGCGTTAGC
>JBJFGD010000211.1:0-2417 GCA_051892355.1 Acutalibacteraceae bacterium
TTGTAGAAAACAAATTCGGCAGATTTAACTTTATTGATACTGCCGGCCTTCGCCGTAACAGCCGTGTTGAAGACAAAATTGAAAAATACAGTGTAATACGCGCAAAAATGGCTATTGAACGCTCTGATGTTTGTGTTATAATGATAGATGGTAAAGACGGTTTTACCGAACAGGATTCCAAGGTTGCAGGGCTTGCTCTTGAAGAAGGGAAGGCTTGTATAATAGCTGTCAATAAATGGGATATCGTTGAAAAAGACGGTCAAACAATGGATAATTATCGAAAAAAGCTTATGACCGATTTTTCTTTTATGCCATATGCTCCTATTATATTTATATCTGCAAAAACAGGTCAGCGTATTGACCGCTTGTTTGAACTTATAAATTATGTTCGAACTCAAAACACTATGCGCATATCAACAGGTAAGCTTAATGATATTCTTGCTGATGCTACCGCTCGTGTTCAGCCGCCGTCTGATAAAGGTAAACGACTTAAAATTTACTATATCACACAGGCTTCAACCTGTCCGCCTACATTTGTTTGTTTCTGTAATAATGCAGAATTGTTTCATTTTTCTTATCAAAGATATCTTGAAAATCAAATTCGTTCTACATTCGGGCTTGAGGGGACACCCGTCAGGTTTGTTATTCGTGAAAGAGGTGACAAAAACTCATGATTTTGTTTGCTGTTTTAATAGTTGTTGTTGCTTATTTGTTAGGAAGTATCAGTTTTGCTGTCATATTTTCAAATCATTTTATTAAAGCCGATGTTCGTGAGCTTGGCAGCGGCAACGCAGGTACTACAAATGTTATGCGTGTGGGTGGCTTTTTACCCGGAGCGCTTACTTTTTTGTGCGATGCTTTAAAAGGTTTTGTTGCGTGTTTTGCAGGCAAATTAGTATTTGAAAGAGTTTTTGAAAACGGTGAAGAATGGGCGGTTTACGGCGCTTTTATATGCGGTGTTGCATGTATGTTAGGTCATGTTTTTCCGATCTTCTTTCAGTTCAAGGGCGGTAAAGGCATTGCAACAAGCGTAGGTATTTTTGCAGTATGCTGTCCAATAGCAATTGTTATCGGCCTTGCTGTTTTTGCAATTTGTGTTTTGCTTATTAAAATCGTTTCATTAAGTTCTATAATTGCAACTTTTACGGTGATTACACTTACAATAGTATTTTATAATGATAGCGCACTTTTTTGGCCGCAGGCAGTGCTTGCAATTATTATGGGTGTAATCGTTATTCTAAAGCATTCAGAAAATATAAAAAGATTAATTGCAGGTACCGAAAAGAAGCTAACTATCAGGAGGAAAAAATAACATGGCACAGATAACCGTTTTAGGTTCAGGTGGTTGGGGAATAGCTTTAGCTATTACTGCATATAACTGCGGTCATAAAGTAGCGCTGTGGTCGCCCTTTGACGATGAAGTTAAAATGCTGAGCGAAAAAAGAGAAAATCCAAAATTGTTAGCGGGCATCAAAATTCCTGAAGATATTACAATTACTACCGACATAAATGTTGCAAACGGTTCCTTGATTTCTATTATTGCTTCGCCTTCTACTGCAGTACGATCGGTTGCTAATAAATTGTCTTCGGTAGAAAATCACGGTATAGTTGTAAATGTTGCTAAAGGTCTTGAAAAAGATACCCTTAAAAGACTTTCGCAAATTATACGCGAAGAACTACCTAACGACAAAATCGCTATTCTTTCGGGTCCTTCTCATGCTGAAGAGGTTGCCCGTCAAATTCCGACTGCACTTGTTGCCGCTTCAAAAAGTTTTACTGCGGCATCTATTGTTCAAGATGTATTATCAAGTGAGTTTTTACGAATATATGTGTCAAATGATATTGTAGGTGTCGAGCTTGGCGGTGCGCTTAAAAATATTATTGCAATTTGTGCCGGTATAAGCGACGGTTTAGGGTTAGGTGACAATACCAAGGCGGCGCTTATAACACGCGGTTTATCAGAAATGGCAAATTTAGGTGTATGTATGGGTGCAGACGAGCGCACATTTATGGGGCTTACAGGTATTGGTGATTTGGTTGTCACCTGTACTTCACAGCATAGCCGAAACAACCGTTTTGGTAATAAGGTTGGAAAAGGTGTTCCCGTAGAGCAGGCATTAAAAGAGGTTGGTACTGTAGAGGGTTATTACGCAACCCTTATGGCATATCAACTTGGTCAAAAGTACGGGGTAGAACTTCCTATAATTAATGCCTGTTATAATATTCTTTATGAAAACGGTAGGGCAGATACTGCCGTAAAAGAATTGATGTTAAGGCCAAAAGGCGCAGAGCGTCAAAAAAATTGAAAAAATTCTTGACTTTAGCGACTTAATATAATATAATATTCAAGTCGCTAAAATACGCTGCTATGGCTCAGGTGGTAGAGCACGTCCTTGGTAAGGACGAGGTCACCAGTT
>JBJFGD010000212.1:0-9837 GCA_051892355.1 Acutalibacteraceae bacterium
ATGGATACCTTTTTTGGTATTGATAAAGAATTGCTTTTCTCGCAGCATAAAACCGATAACAAAGAATTAGTTTATAAAAATTATTATGATACATTGCTTAATCGCTATCATATTTGCAGTCGGTTTTTGCCATATGATATTCTTGATCCCCGTGCTGATGAATATATGAGCAACCCAAAGGTAACATGCTTTAGCGTGCCTTATTATCAAGTTTCTGATGAAAAGATAAAAGCATATTATGAAAAATTAAAAACAAACCCCGTGTGGTTTAATAAAGCTATCTTCTATGTAATTGATGTTCCTAAAAATAAGTCAGATTATGAACACCTTGAAAAAGTTTATGCACATATTGAAAAATTGTTTCCCGGTCATAAAGAGGTAATACCTTATCACACCGACCCACAAGATATGGAAGGCGTAAGGGCGGTTGATTTACTTGAAAAATACAATGTTGTATGGTGTCCTAAAATCAATCTGTATAAAGAAGAATGGTTAAAATATTATATGCATGAACGCTCTAAAAAGGGCGAGCAAATATGGTGGTATTGCTGTTGGGAACCCCCGCTTCCTTATGCTAATTTGTTTATAGATATGGAAGGGTTTTATCACCGAGTTATTTTGTGGCAACAGTATCTGTATGGTGTAAAGGGCTTTCTTTATTGGAACACTACACATTGGGTTAACGGAAGTCCTTGGGATGTTAGTACATCTGTGCCGTATCTTTCACATTATTGTTTTGGCGACGGTTCGCTGTTTTATAACGGTGACAGAATAGGTATTGACGGTCCTGTAGGCTCTGTTAGGTTAGAAATTCTTCGCTCTGCTATTGAAGACTATTATATGTTTGAACTCGCAGAAAAAGTTTTTGGCAAAGAATATATTGAAAGTCAAATAAAAAAAGTTACAACAAGTGTTCGCGAATACAATGATGATCATCGCGCGCTTGCCGCAACGCGTATAGAGATTGGCGAAAAATTAAGCGAGTACTATAATAAAATAAACAATGAATAATATGCAATAAAGGGCTCTGCTTTTCAAAGCAGGGCTTTTTAATTATAAAAAACAATAAAAAAACATTTAAAAATAATTAATTATATGGTATAATATTTTTAAAGTAAAAATATGGGAGTTATAGTTATGAAAACCGATTTTACTATTGCTTTGTCTTTAATAATAAAAGAATTTTCTTTACAAGTCTTGAATATGCCTGATGACCCTGAAAATATAATGATTTCTACTGCCGAAATCAACCGCCCGGGTTTACAGTTTGCGGGTTACTATGAATACTTTGACCCGCGCAGAATACAGGTGCTTGGAATGAGCGAAATAGGATTTTTGCATCGTTTTTCAGAAGATAAATTACAACAACGGGTAAGTGAGTTTTTTGCAAAAAAGCCGGCGGCTGTTGTAATTGCGCGTGATTTAGCCGAGGGTAACAATGTTTATACACAAATGGCAAAACTTCACGGTGTGCCCTTGCTTGTTACCAAAGAAGCTACATCTGACTTTGAGGCAGCACTTATTGCATTTTTAAATTTGCATTTAGCACCCAGAATTACCCGTCACGGTGTTCTTGTAGAAGTTTACGGCGAAGGTATATTGTTGCTTGGCGAAAGCGGTGTAGGTAAAAGTGAGACTGCTATTGAGCTTGTAAAGCGCGGGCATCGTCTTATAGCTGATGATGCGGTTGAAATCAGACGCGTTTCAAGCAAGTCGCTTGTAGGTACTGCGCCCGATAATATACGGCATTTTATAGAACTTCGCGGCATAGGAATTATTAATGCAAGTCGTATTTTTGGCGTAGGCGCGGTAAAACTAACCGAGAAAATAGATCTTGTTATAAATATGGAGCCTTGGGATGTCAATAAAGCATATGACCGAATGGGGCTTGACAGTCAAACAACCGAAATATTAGGCCTTAATATTCCATCGCTTACCATTCCTGTGAAACCGGGCAGAAATTTAGCGGTAATTATAGAGGTTGCAGCTATGAACAGCCGTCAGAAAAAACTTGGTTACAATGCGGCAGAAGACCTGCTTGGCAGGCTTGGAATGAATGACGATTTTAAGAAAACCGAAGACACAACAAGTATAAAACCTTTTTAAGAAAGCAGAATGAAATTATGTATAAATTAGGTATTGATTTAGGTGGTACAAATATTGTTGCAGGTGTTGTTGACGATAAATATAATATAGTGGCTACTGCAAAGCGAAAGACTAATTTGCCGCGGCCTGCCGAACAGATTGTCGATGATTTAGTGTCGGTTACATTTGAAGCTATTGAAAATGCAGGGCTTACACCTGATGATATTGACGGTTACGGAATCGGCACACCGGGCTCTGTAGAGGCAGAAACAGGTAATGTACCTTATTCTAATAATTTGGAATTTTACGATCTGCCGTTAGGTAAGATACTTGAAGAAAAAACAGGTAAAAAATTTTATATTGAAAATGATGCTAATGCGGCAGCATACGGCGAATATATTGCTGGCGCCGGCAGAGGCACTAAAAACTTTATTGCCATTACACTTGGCACAGGTGTAGGCGGAGGAATTATAATAGACGGTAAAATTTATTCAGGCTCTAACGGTGCGGGCGGCGAACTTGGTCACACAGTTATACAAATGGGCGGTCCACCGTGCACATGCGGCCGTTTCGGCTGTTGGGAAACATACGCTTCGGCAACGGCGCTTGTTCGTCAGACTAAACAGGCTATGATGCGTTATAAAAACAGCCGCATGTGGGAAATATGTGACGGCAATATTGAAAATGTAAGCGGCGTAACAGCATTTAAGGCAAAACGGCTTGGTGACCGTGTTGGCACTATGGTTGTTGATGAATATATACGCTATGTGGCTGTGGGTATTGCTAATGTTCTTGACATTTTTCAACCTGATATGATATGCATAGGCGGCGGTATTTCTAAAGAGGGCGAATACCTTACAGACCCTATAAATGAGTATGTTGACGGTGAGAACTATGCCCGCCATATGAATTTTAAAACTGTTATTAAAACTGCTGATTTAGGCAACAATGCCGGAATTATAGGTGCGGCATATCTTTGCAATCTTCATAAATAAGGGTGAGTTTATGTCATTTGGAAACCTAAAAAATAGGTTATCTGCGGCAAAAATTGAATATTTAATTAATGAACCTATGAGCTGTCATACTACCTTTAAAATAGGTGGGCAAGCTGATATATTTGTAAGTATTTCAGACCAAGAAGAACTTAAAACCGTGCTTTTTTTAGCTAAAGAATGCGGTGCACCTTGCTTTGTTTTAGGCAAAGGCTCTAACATTTTGGTATCAGATAACGGCATAGAGGGTGTTGTAATCAGCCTTGAAAATATGAATGATATAACCGTAGAGGGTGATAGCATTATTTGCGGCGCAGGGGCAAGCCTTAGAAATGTTTGCCTTGCCGCACGCGATGCTTCTCTTTCGGGGATTGAATTTGCTTACGGCATACCCGGTTCTGTGGGCGGTGCGCTTTTTATGAATGCGGGTGCTTACGGCGGTGAGATGTCACAATCAGTAATTGAGGCTGATACAGTTGATAGTTCGGGTAATGAAAAAGTTTTTTCTTTATCTGAAATGGCACTCGGTTATCGCACAAGTGTATTCAAAGGTACAGACCTTGT
This sequence comes from Acutalibacteraceae bacterium, assembly GCA_051892355.1. Taxonomy (GTDB): domain Bacteria; phylum Bacillota; class Clostridia; order Oscillospirales; family Acutalibacteraceae; genus UBA737. Next base: position 3,642 of record JBJFGD010000212.1, read on the forward strand.
AATAACAAAAATAAAATTAAAACTAACTCACGGCGAAAGAAACGAGATTAAATCAAAAATGGACGATTTCTTTTCACGCCGTAAAGAAAAACAGCCGCTTGAATACCCAAGTGCAGGCAGCACTTTTAAGCGCCCCGAAGGGTATTTTGCAGGCGCGCTTATTGAGAAAAACAATCTTAAGGGTATGTCGGTAGGCGCCGCACAGGTAAGCGAAAAGCACGCAGGGTTTATTATAAACAGGGGCGGCGCTACTTGCAGTGATGTAAAATCACTTATAAAAAATATTCAAAATACAGTAAAGCTTGCCGATGGTGTTATGTTAGAACCAGAGGTTATATTTGTGGGAAGAGAATAAAATAACTATGGAGATTGAATGTAGGTCTTTTGGCTTAAAAAACGGCGCAGACACGAATGCCGATATATCTTTTGATGTTCGCTGTCTGCCAAATCCTTTTTACATAAAAGAACTAAAAAATAAAACCGGGCTGGACAAGCCCGTGCGTGATTATATTTTAGGCTATGAGCAAAGCAGAACATATCTTGAAAAGGTAATAGATTTTATATTGTTTTTAATACCGATTTATGAAGAGAACGGTAAAGAAAAGTTGACGGTTTCTTTTGGCTGCACGGGCGGGCATCACCGTTCGGTAACCTTTGCTATAATGCTTTGTGATGCGCTTTGCGAAAAGGGTTATAATGCAGTTTGCTGCCACCGAGATATAAACATACAAGATTAGGTGAAAAATTATGTCTTTTTGTTCAGATATAAAATCTGAAATGAGTGAAATTAAGGTATCACGCTGTTGTACACAGGCGCTAACCTATGGTATGCTGTTGTTCGGCAGGTCATTTACGGTAGACAGAATATCAATACAGAGCGAAAATAAAGATGTTGTACGGCTTTATTGTCATTTGATTGAAAACAATTACGGCATACAGGTTAAAATAACAAAAGGAAACAGTAAAAATATAAATTATCGAGCAGAAGTACCAAGTGAAGCCGAAAGGCTTAAAATTTTAGCTTCGGTTGATTTTGGTATATATGACGGTAAAATCAGCCACGAATTTTTTAACCGTGACTGCTGTGAAGCGGCGTTTGTGCGCGGTGCTTTTTTGGTATGCGGTCAAATGAGTAATCCTGATAAAAGCTACCGAGTAGATTTTCGCGTAAAAAACTGCGGTTTGGCTGAAGAATTACAACAAATTTTAGCCAAGCACTATATTTCGGCAAATATATCCACAAGGGGCGGCGGTTATGTGGTATATATTAAGCGAAGTGAAATGATAATAAATTTGTTAACCCTTATGGGCGCATCATCGCGAAGCCTCGAAATGATAGAAACTACAATTATAAAAAGTGTTAAAAACAATACCAACCGTGCGCGTAATTGCGACAGCGGAAATATTCGTAAAACGGTCGAAGCATCTATAAGACAGCGTACAGCGATAGAATATTTAAAGAAAAGAGAATTGTTGTCTTCTTTGCCTGACGAACTTATATATGCTGCCGAGCTTCGACTTAATAATCCCGATGCAACTCTTAAAGAACTGTGTAATAATTCAAGTGAGCCAATAACTGTTTCGGGGCTTAATCACAGACTTAATAAGTTAATAGAAATATATAACGAAGTCAGCTCTAAATAAAAAAGGGGAGGGTACGGCATGGGCTTTGTTCACCTGCACTTGCATACCGAGTACAGTCTGCTTGACGGCTGCTGCCGTATCGAAAAACTTATTGATGCAGTAGCGCAAAAAGGTCAGTCGGCTGTAGCAATAACCGATCACGGTGTTATGTATGGCGCAATTGATTTTTATAAAGCGGCAAAGAAAAAAGGAATAAAACCAATAATAGGTTGTGAGGTGTATGTTGCACCTCGCACTCGTTTTGACAAGCAAAAGCCGCTTGACAGCACCTACAGTCACCTTGTTTTACTGTGCGAAAATAACGAGGGTTATCAAAATCTTATAAAGTTAGTGTCTGCCGGTTTTACCGAAGGCTTTTATTCAAAACCGCGTATTGACCGTGAACTTTTACAGAAATATCACGGTGGCCTTATAGCGCTTTCTGCCTGTCTTGCGGGTGAAATTCCCCGTGCGATTTTAGACGGCGATTATGATAAAGCGCGTGATACAGCACTGTGGTATAAAAATGTTTTTGGCGAAAACAATTATTTTTTAGAGGTACAAAATCATAATTTGCCCGAACAGCAGACTGTAAACACATATATTCAAAAATTATCAAAAGAAACCGGCATACCGCTTGTCGCTACAAATGATGTTCATTATATTGAAAAAGATGACAGTTTTATGCATAAGGTTCTGCTTTGCATACAAACCGGTACTAAAATCGGCGAAAAAAGCTCTTTAGAATTTAAAACCGATGAATTTTATTTAAAAACTGAAGATGAAATGCTTGCGGCATTTTCTTCGATGCCTGAAGCGATTACCAATACCCAGAAAATTGCCGAAAGATGCAATATAGAGTTTGAGTTTGGTAAAATTAAATTACCCTTTTTTGATACGGGCGGCGAAGACCATTTTGAATATTTTAAAAAGAAATGCTATGACGGGCTTTATCTAAAATACGGACAAAATCCTGCAAAAGAGGTTATAGACCGACTTGATTATGAGTTATCTGTAATCAACCAAATGGGGTATGTTGACTACTATCTCATAGTGTGGGATTTTATAAACTATGCTAAAAGCAACGGTATACCCGTAGGGCCCGGTCGAGGCTCGGGTGCGGGTAGTATTGCGGCATACTGTATAGGTATTACGGGTATTGACCCCATAAAATATAATTTGCTGTTTGAGCGTTTTCTAAATCCCGAAAGGGTTTCTATGCCTGATTTTGATGTAGACTTTTGCTATGTTAACCGTCAAAAGGTTATTGATTATGTTATAAATAAATACGGCTCTGACCATGTGGCGCAGATAGTTACATTTGGTACAATGGCGGCGCGCGCCGCTGTGCGCGATGTGGGCCGGGCTATGGATATACCGTATGCCATTTGCGACAAGACTGCCAAGCTTATACCGCAATCTATAGGTATGACTCTTGAAAAAGCAATGGACGGCTCAAAAGAGTTAAAAAATCTGTATGATGATAATCCGCAAATAAAAGAACTTATTGATATGGCAATAAAGCTTGAGGGTATGCCGCGCCACGCTTCTACTCATGCGGCCGGTGTTGTTATATCTGACCGCCCTGTAAGCGATTATGTGCCGCTGTCGTGCAATGACGGTGCGGTTGTAACACAGTATACAATGACTGCGCTTGATGAATTAGGCCTTTTAAAAATGGACTTTTTAGGGCTTCGAAATTTAACAGTTATTGCAGAAACCGAAAATGCCGTGCGCAAATATAATCCTGATTTTTCGATAGAAAATATACCTATAGATGATGCCGAAACCTTTAAAATGATGGGTGAAGGTCTTACAGACGGGGTATTTCAGTTTGAATCTGACGGTATGAAAAATGTATTGCGGCGGTTTGGGCCCGAAACAATAGAAGATTTAATTGCTATAATTTCGCTGTATCGACCGGGACCTATGGATTCTATTCCCAGATATATTCACAATCGCCACAACCCACAAGATATAAAATATGATACACCGCTTTTAGAACCGATACTCAATGTAACCTACGGTTGCATAGTGTATCAGGAACAGGTTATGCAGATATTTCGCAGTCTTGCGGGTTATTCGCTTGGCCGCGCCGATATTGTTCGCCGTGCTATGTCAAAGAAAAAGCACGATGTTTTAGCGCGTGAGCGAAATGCCTTTATATATGGTGAAAAAGATGAAAACGGTAATGTTATATGTGACGGAGCCGTTGCACGCGGAGTAGACGAAAAGATAGCCCAAAAATTATTTGATGAAATCTCTGCCTTTAGCTCTTACGCATTTAACAAATCGCATGCGGCGGCATATGCTGTGTTGTCTTACCGTACAGCATATTTAAAATGCCATTACCCCGCAGAATATTTTGCCGCACTGCTTACAAGTGTGCTTGATTGGCCCGGCAAGATCTCAATCTACACGGCAGAATGTAAACGAATGGGTATAAAAATTTTACCGCCTCATGTAAATGAAAGTTACGAAAGCTTTACCGCTTGTAATGAAGGAATTCGTTTTGGTCTGCTTGCTGTGCGCAATCTGGGCAGAGCGCTTATATCGCAGCTTATAAATGAACGGCAAAACGGTAAATATATATCGTTATATGATTTTTGTAACCGTAACTACAGCCGAAACTTTAACCGCCGCGCGTTAGAAGGTCTTATAAAAAGCGGTGCACTTGACGGTCTTGAGGATAACCGCCGCAAAATGATATACAATATTGATAAGGTGCTATCGGTTATAGAAGATACTCGGCGTTTTAGTTCAGAAAATCAGCTTGACTTGTTCGGGGACACGCAGCAGAGTGAAAGTTTTACGCTTACCGATATTGATGAAATGCCACTATCTGAACTGCTTGCTATGGAAAAAGCAGCTACAGGTATGTATTTGACAGGACATCCTATGAATGATTATAGGGCATTTACAAAAAGCGCCCGTTTCACTTCAATAATGGATATAAATCTAAAAAAGATAGGCGACGGCCGCAGGGTAAGCGTTGTGGGTATACTCGGCGATATTAAAATTAAGCAATTAAAAAACAAAAACACCATAGCCTATACCACCCTTGAAGATACCGCCGCTTCAATAGATGTTATTATGTTTTCGGCGACTATTGAAAAATATCGTCCGCTTATGAATGAAAACAGTATTGTAATAATACATGGCAAGGTAAGCGAGCACGAAGAGCGTGAGCCTGAACTTATTTGCGAGGCTGTTGAAGAGGTTCCTGAATCTGCTAAAATTACAGTGCAAACCGCAACGCTTTATTTGCGTGTTGACAGTATAGGTTCTGTGAAATTTAATTTGGTATGTGATACACTTGCTAAACACAAGGGCGATACCGATGTTATAATAGTTTGCACAGATACCGGTAAACGCATAATGGCTCCCGACAGACTGAAAATCACTCGGTCTGATAGACTTTTAAACGAGTTGTACCAAATTTTGGGTAAAAACAATGTAAAACTTGTAATAAAATAAAAAGATTTTTATTGCAGTTTTCAACTTTTTGATGTATAATTATTGGCGTTATGTAATCAGGAGATGATATTATTATGAAAACAATAGGTGTTTTAACAAGCGGCGGCGATGCTCCGGGTATGAATGCCGCAGTGCGCGCTGTAGTAAGAACTGCTATTTCTCTCGGTATGACCGTAAAGGGTGTCCGCCGTGGATACGCCGGTCTTATTGAGGATGATATTATAGATATGGACGCACGCTCGGTTTCTGATATTATAAATCGCGGCGGCACAATACTTTATACTGCCCGTTGCCCTAAATTCAGAACTGAAGAGGGTGTACTTCAAGCGGTAGAAACTTGCAAAAAACACGGAATAGAGGGTTTGGTTGTAATAGGCGGTGACGGTTCATATCGTGGTGCGCTTGACCTTTCCCGTCACGGTGTGCCTTGTATAGGTGTTCCGGGCACTATTGATAATGACATTGGTTCTACAGAATATACAATCGGTTTTGACACGGCTATGAATACTGCTGTTGAAATGGTGGACAAGATTCGTGATACCGCGCAGTCGCATGACCGTTGCAGTGTTATTGAGGTTATGGGCAGACATGCCGGCTATATTGCTGTGCAGACCGGTATTGCTGTGGGCGCTACCGCTATTATGGTGCCTGAAGTGCCGGTAAACATTGAAAGTGTTATCAGAAAGATAAATTCAACCAAAAGTAACGGCAAAAAACACTTTATTGTAATTGTTGCCGAAGGTGTAGGCGGTGTAGATGAAATTGCCAAACAAATAATGGCAGGCACAGGTGTTGACTCACGCGCTACAATTTTAGGCCATGTTCAACGCGGCGGCAACCCAACACTTCGCGACAGACTTCGTGCTACACAAATGGGTTATGAAGCTGTAAAGCTGCTTTATCACGGAATCGGCAACCGCGTTGTTGCATATAAGGGCAGTGAGGTTGTGAACTATGATATAGAAGAAGCACTTCAAATGAAGAAAGATTTCGATTATCATATGCTTGAAATTGCTTTAGAAACTGCAATTTAAAACAAAATAGGCTCTATAATAAATGTTGGGGTAGCCAAGTAGAGCCTACGAATAAAAAATGA
>JBJFGD010000213.1:0-9829 GCA_051892355.1 Acutalibacteraceae bacterium
TCGTTCCACCGATTAAATAAAGTGTTTTCATAGATAGCCTCACAAATCCCGATTTGATGATTAGATTATAACATATATTCGTAGCTTTTTCCACTCATACCTCCAATAAAAAATCAGAACAGGACTCCCAAACAAAAATAGCGTGAATATGCAGCAACTAACGGATTTTCAGCTTGTTGAGTTCTGTACTAAGGGGTTCGAAAAAGTTTATTTTTAATTTTTTTGTATTCGGTTTTAGAGTTTTTTTGAAATTAAGTCCAAATCAAAAAATTAAAAAGTGATCTCGAAAAGCCGCATAAATACTGGGTTTATAACAAAAACACCTATTGCTGTCCAAACCAAGGGGGTTCGGATTTCAATAGGTGTTTCATATGGTGGAGCCGGGGGGAGTCGAACCCCCGTCCAAAAACCTATTCCTATTGGCATCTCCGAGCGCATACATTTGATTAAATTTTCCTTATCTGACAGTCAAATATCAAGCCGTCAAACTTGGTAGTTCCTAATTCATGACAGCAGCGGGAACAAGCTGCTGTTCACGTTCACCGCTAAATGACGCCCTTACAAAGCCACGGTACTCTCTGTTTGGACGACAGCCTTAATTAGGCTGCAAGTGCAACGTTATTGTTGTCAGTTAATTTTAAATTGCGGATTTTAAAGCGGTTCCGCACCGCTGCTCGCTTCCAATAGTTCAAAATCCCTGTCGAAACCTTTACGGCCCCATATATTAAATAAATTAACGGTTTTGCTCTTTTAACGCACGGTCAATTGTTCGGTTAGCATCACGCTTGGCGGCGGTTGCGCGTTTGTCATGCAACTGTTTACCTTTGCAAAGACCTAACTGCACTTTTACAATAGACCCTTTAAAGTAAATTGATAGGGGAATAAGGGTAAGCCCTTGCTGCTTAATTGTACCAAAAAGACGCATTATTTCTCGTTTGTGCATAAGCAATTTGCGATCACGCTTTGGTTCGCGATTAAAAATATTTCCGTAGTCATAGGGGCTGATATGCATTTGCTTGATTATAAGCTCGCCGTTATCAACCGAACACCATGAATCTTTAAGATTGACACCGCCTGCTCTTATTGATTTTACTTCAGTACCCGAAAGAGAGATACCGGCCTCATAACTTTCAAGCACAAAATATTCATGAAATGCCTTTTTGTTTGTGGCTATCGTTTTTGTGTTTTCCATAAAAGCTATATCCCTCCTATATATAATAAAAATAATAAAAGTTTAAAGTGAAAAATCTTCTGCGGTAAATTCACCTGCGGGTTGTACCTTTTTAGGTGTGCGTTTAAGCGGATCGTATTTATAATGGCGGCAGGCATCAGCACGGGTAGTAACACCGTGTTTTTTGCAAAAAATATCTTCACAGTATTCAGACTTTTTGCCGTGAACACACCACAAACAAGACTTTTGCAGTTTTTTATTGAAGCCTTTAAGTGCCATATAAATCATCTCCGATTTTTGATTATATCATATCTTCAATGATTTTTCTACTATAATTTTTAGAATAAATATATATACATAGCACAATTAACATAATTGTCAATGAAATTGACAGATAAATATTGTCATAAAATAATTTGCTACCGCTTAAAGTGTTATTACTTACAGTAGTTTTTGCTACTTTAAATATCTTTAATATGATTAAAGTAATTACACTGCTGATACTTCCGTGTAATAACCTACCTAATATAAACAGTTTAAAATTCACTTTTGCAATATTTGAAAGTGAAAAAATCTGACACCATATAGAAATGCCTGCAAATCCAAGCAAAAAAGATACAAAAACCACATTGTTAGTGTAAGTAACACCAGAAGTTACTTCGGTAAAATAAATGATGTTTTTAAGTATTGGTATATCGTTAAAAAAATATACAATATAAGAATTTATTACTGAAAATAAAATAACATAAGTGCAAATGCACATTACCGACGATGCGGCATCAGCAGTGCTTAAAACAAAGTTTTCAGAAAAAGTATATTTATTTTTTTTGTCTATTTTATTGTTATTAAAATTTTTTTGCATAAATTTTCTTGTAAAAACAGCAATTAAAACTGAAGCTGATATATGAGCCGCAAACAGTATAATACCTATGGTTGTTGATTTAAAAATTCCGTTACCGATAGCCGATATTATAAAAGCGGGCCCTGCGTTTACACAATACATCTGCATAATATTAGCAGTTTTTAAATCAATTTTACCTTGACTGTATAATTCATTTATCAGCTTTGAGCCTATTGGATAACCGCCAATCATTGAAAAAACAAAAACTTTAAACAAATCAAAATTCTGACCGAAAAATACATACAATATTTTAGACAAAAATTTATTTTTAACGCTGAATTCAGTTTTTATTATTAAAAGAATGCAAACCATAAAAGGAAAAATCGAAGGAATTATAACATTGCCGCATATTAACATACCGTGGCTGACACCGCTTTTACAAATGTTTGGAAATATTATCATTAAAGCAATTACTGACAGTGAAAGCACAAATACAGCAATTTTAAATACACTTTTTCTTTTTAACATGTTAATCACCTAATAATTTATATGCTTTTTTGAATTATTAAAATGTTTTTTTCATATCTTAAATTAGCAGTAAAATAAAAGGCGGTGAATATACTTGCCAAAGTTTAAATTTAAGTCAAACAAAAAGAAAAACAAATTTAATTTTATTACCGACAATGGTGAAGTTTTTAACAGTGAAATCATAAAAGGCGAACACATCGAGATGTATTCAAACGAAAAAATAATTTTAGAAGGTTGTAAAAATATTATTGATTACCAAAGCGACTACATAAAGTTAAAATTAAAAAAAGGATACATTATTATTATGGGAACAGATTTTTTAATATCATCTTTTGAAGATGAAAATATAATTATTAAGGGCAATATTGCATCTATTGAATTTTGTGTTTAGGTGGGTTTTAAATGATTTGGCTGTGGCGGTTTTTACAGGGCTATTTAACTATAACTTTTTGCGGTGAAAAGGCCGAACAAATACTGAATGCCGCAGCAAAAAACCGAATAAATTTCTGGAATTTAAGATGTAAAAAAGATTCTATTACAGGTAACATTTCAATTAAAAACTTTTACAAATTGCGAATAGCCAAGCGTGGAATAAAATGCAAAGTTAAAATTATTGAAAAAAAGGGGTTGCTTTTTTATACTAAAAAGTACATAAACCGTACAGGTTTTTTGATAGGATTGCTTTCATTTTTTGCAATTTTAGAAATACTGTCAAATTTTGTGTGGATAATAAACATAGACGGCAATAAAAGAATTAGCACCGAAGAAATATTAAATTCTTGTAAAAAAATCGGAATTACCGAATGTATGTTAAAAAGTAAAATTAATAATAAATATGATGCTCAACGCTTGCTTTTAGAACAAAAAGAGCTTGCTTGGGGTTCTTTTAATCTTGAGGGCTGTATACTTACCGTAAACATAAGTGAAACAGAAGTTTCTGACAAGCAAGAAAGTGAATTACCTTCAAATATTAAAGCTTCTTTTGACGGCAAAATCAGTAAGATAGATGTAACTACCGGCAATGTTATGGTAAAAGTAGGTGATACCGTATCAAAAGGGGATTTATTGGTATCAGGTGTTGTTGAAAAATTTTCAAGTACACTTTTTGTTCATTCAAAAGGCACGATTAACGCATTAACTACGCACACTTTTTCTGCTGAAGGCAAGTTTGTTGAACAAATTACAAAAGAAAACGGTAAAACCGCAAAGCACACTGCGGTAGAATTTTTTGGGCTTAAAGTTCCGTTATATTTAGGTAGTGTAAAAGAAGATTACAACTGCGAAAAAAGCAGTAAAAATTTAAAACTGTTTAATAAAAGAATTCCCGTAAAAATTGCAGAAGAGAAGTATTATTTTACTAAAGTGCAAGAAATAAAATATGATGCCACAACTCTTGAGCAAAAGCTTTATAACGATATAAAAAAACAGGTTGAAGATTATGAATTTATTTCTGCCGAAGAAGCAAACAGAGAGATTATTAACACCCAAGAGGGTATGCTGCTGAAAATAACATATAATTGCGAAGAAAATATCGCCGTTCAAGATAAAATATTATTAAATACTGAAAATTGACTTTTAATGTATTATTGGTGTATAATATAATAGATTATATACCATAGGAGTTTTAAATATGGAATTGCTTATTGATATTGAGCGTGTTGAACAGCTTGTAAATCTGTTCGGTAATCTTGACGAAAATATAAAAAGACTTGAAAATAAATACAATGTTGCAATCACTTCACATTCGGGTCAGTTAAAACTTATTGGTGAAACGGTTAATGTTACTAACGCATCGCGCGCAATAAAATGCTTGCTTGAAATTATTAATAAAGGCGAAACTCTTACCGCGCAGAATATTGATTATGTTATCAATATGGTAGAAGACAATGAAGATGATAAAATATCTAATCTTACCGATGCTGACTGCATTTGTGTAACTTCTAAGGGCAAGCCTGTTAAACCCAAAACGCTTGGTCAGCGAAAATATGTTGAAGCAATTAAAAATAACACAATAACTATCGGTGTGGGTCCTGCCGGTACGGGTAAAACCTATCTTGCGGTAGCCCTTGCCGTTAATGCATTCAGAGCAAAGCAGGTAAACCGCATTATACTTACGCGCCCCGCAGTTGAAGCCGGTGAGAAGCTTGGCTTTTTACCCGGTGATCTGCAGCAAAAGGTTGACCCATATTTAAGACCTCTTTATGATGCGCTTTATGATATGTTGGGTGCAGAAAATTTTCAAAAATGTCAAGAACGCGGCGATATAGAAGTAGCGCCTTTAGCTTATATGCGCGGCAGAACTCTTGATGACAGTTTTATTATTCTTGATGAAGCACAAAACACTACGCAAGAACAAATGAAAATGTTTTTAACCCGTTTAGGGTTTAATTCAAAAGCCGTTGTTACAGGTGATATAACGCAGATTGACTTACCGGGTGACAAACGCTCGGGACTAAAACAGGCGGTTAAAATCTTAAAAGGAATTGATGATATAGCTATTTCAAATTTAAGCGGTAAAGATGTTGTTCGCCACAGACTTGTACAAGAAATAATTAAGGCTTACGAAAGAAACGGAGAGAAAAATGAAAGTAAAGGTTAATATTGTAAACAATCAAAAAGATACTGCTATACCCGTTGGCACAAAACTGCTTGTACGCAAAGCTTGCATTGCCACTTTGGTTGAAGAAAATTTTTCTGACAACGCTGAAGTTGATGTTACTTTTGTAAACGACGAACAAATTAAAGAGTATAATAACCGGTTTAGAAATATTGATAAATCTACCGATGTTTTATCTTTTCCGTTAGGGCAAGACGGTAATTACGATACAAACCCTGAAACAGGCAACAAAATGCTTGGCGATGTGGTTATATCGATTGAACATGCACTTGCACAAGCTGACCTTTTTGGTCACGGATTACGGCGTGAAATCGGTTATTTAACCGTTCACTCAATGCTTCATCTGCTTGGCTATGATCATGTAAACGGCGGTATGGAAAAAACAATCATGCGCGAAAAAGAAGAAACTATTCTTAAAAAATTAGGACTTGCTATTACAAAGGTGTAATTATAATGGATCAAAAATCTGCTTTTATAACGATTATTGGCCGACCTAATGTCGGTAAATCATCATTACTTAATAAAATTGTCGGTCAAAAAGTTGCAATTGTATCAGACAAGCCACAGACCACTCGCACTAAAATAATGGGTGTTATAACTAACGATGAAACTCAACTTGTTTTTATTGACACACCGGGTTTTCATAAACCGCACAATCTTTTAGGCGACAGTATGATTAAAGCTGTAAAAGATGGTATGAGCGATGTTGACGGTGCTGTTTTGGTGATTGATGCATATCCTAATTTTAAACTCGACTTTGATAATCTGCCGCCGGCAGAATTATCGCTAATAGAAAATGTTAAATCAAGAAAATTAAAGTGTATTCTTGCAATTAATAAGATAGATTTATTAAAAGAAAAAGAAAACTTATTTGAAATAATAAGCGCTTATTCTAAACTTTATAATTTTGAAGCGGTTATTCCGTTATCTGCAAAAAACGGTGACGGGGTAGATATTTTAATTAAAGAAATCAATGGCTTTGCAAAACCGTCTCCGCACTTTTTTGCAAGTGATGATTTCACCGACCAGCCTGAAAGGGTTATGGTTGCCGAAATGATACGCGAAAAATTATTGCGTTGCCTTTCAAAAGAAGTACCGCACGGTGTTGCGGTTGATATTGAAAAGTTTTACGAAACCGATACCGTAAACGGTGAACCTATGATAAATGTAGATGCTGTTATTTATTGTGAAAAAGATTCACATAAAGGCATTATCATTGGTAAAGGCGGCAGTATGTTAAAACAAATAGGCACCTATGCCCGTAAAGATATTGAAAAGTTTTTTGGCATCAAAGCATCGGTAAAACTTTGGGTAAAGGTAAAAGAAGATTGGCGCAACAGACAGGGACTAATACATACTTTTGGCCTTGATAATCTTTAATTTAATTTTACTTAAATTACCTACCATATTATCTGCTATATCTGTCACAATAATTATGTGGAGGGTGGTAATATGGAGCAAAATAAAAGTTGGCTTAAATTTATAATCACGGGTAAAATAGATGATTATTTAACATACAAACAAAACTCACAAAAACAGCAAGTAAACAGAGGTGGGGAAATTGCGCATTACAACAGACGGACTGGTGATCAAGGAAACAAATATCAGGGATAACGACCGCCTTATAACCGTTATTACACGCGATATGGGTGTTATAAACGCTTTTGTCAGAGGGGCAAAAAGCATTAAAAGCAAGCGCAGCCCCGCTACGAGTTTGCTTGCTTTTTCTAATTTTAACCTTGAAAGCAAAGGCGATACATATACAGTAACAGAAGCCAGTGTTAATAAGATTTTTTTTACCGCCGGCAGTGATATTGTAGTATTGTCTATTGCACAGTATTTCTGCGAACTTTGCAATATTCTGCGGCCGGTTGAAGGTGAGGCAGAAGAATTTTTACGGCTTATACTAAATTCTCTTCATTTTTTAACCGAAAACAAGCGCAGCCCTGAGCTTATAAAAGCCATAACCGAACTTCGCGTAGCTGTAATTGCAGGTTATGCACCAAACCTTATTGCTTGTGACGGGTGCGGTAAATTTGAAGATGCTGTTATGTATTTTAAGTTTGATGACGGAACACTTTATTGCAGCAACTGCCGCAAAGAAAATTGCGTTTCGGTTACACTTACCGTTTTGCAAGCAATGCGGCATATAGTATATTCAAAGTTTGATTCACTTTATTCTTTTGAAATACCCGAAGATGCCGCCAAACAATTATCAACGCTTTGTGAAAAATATATTACTTATCAAACCGAACATAAATTTACTACCCTTGAATTTTTAAGAGGAATTATCTAAATGAAATATAACATATTAAAACACGCAAAAATTTTGGAGCTAAATGCCGTTTTACAAAAGCTTGCGAATGAGACTTCAACCGAAGATGCAAGTAATAATGCATTGCAAATTGTTCCCAGTAATGATATAAATATAGTAAAAAGCAATTTAGCAAAAACCGAAGCGGCATATGTGCTTATATCTAAATATTCTGCGCCGTCTTTTGGCGGTGCGGTTAATGTTTCTTCTTCGCTTTCCAGGGCGGTTATCGGTGCCACACTCACACCTGCAGAGTTGTTAAAAATTGCAAATGTTTTACGGGTAATACGCTCGGTAAAATCTTGGCGTGATAATTCATCTGCAGAAAAAGATACTGCCATTGACTATCTTTTTAATGCGCTGATATCAAATAAATTTTTAGAAGAAAAAATCACTTTTTGTATTAAATCTGAAGATGAAATCACTGACACTGCTTCAAATACACTGGCTGATATTCGCCGTAAAATCACTGCAAAGGGTGCAAAAATTCGCGAAAATCTTGATAAAATAGTTCGCGGACAATTATCAAAATATCTGCAAGATGCAATTATTACCCAACGCGACGGCAGATTTGTAGTGCCGCTTAAAGCCGAACACAAGGGCGAAATTTCGGGTATTATTCACGACACATCTTCAAGTGGATCAACATTGTTTATTGAGCCTATGTCGGTTGTAGAAACCAATAACGAAATTCGTGTTTTAAAATCTAAAGAGCAAGATGAAATAAACCGTATTTTAGCCGAACTTTCAGCACTGTGTGCCGACTTTGCCGACAATATCAAAATATCATATGAGGCACTTATAGAACTTGATTTAATATTTGCAAAAGCAAAACTTGCTTACAAAACAGGTGCTATTGTTCCTAAAATTAACGATAGAGGCTATATATATCTTAAAAGAGCAAGACATCCGCTTATCAATCAAAAATCTGTAGTGCCTATCACAATGTCGTTAGGCGATAAATATGATACGCTGATTATTACAGGGCCTAACACCGGCGGTAAAACTGTTGCTCTTAAAACGGCGGGGCTTATGTGCCTTATGGCAATGTGCGGGTTAATGATTCCTTGTGACGATAACAGTGAAATTGCTGTATTTAATAAAATTTTTGCGGATATTGGTGACGAGCAAAGTATTGAGCAATCACTTTCAACTTTTTCTTCACATATGGTAAATATTATTTCAATACTTAATGAGTGTGACAGCAATTCGCTTGTTTTGTTTGATGAATTATGTGCAGGCACAGACCCAATTGAGGGTGCGGCGCTTGCTAAAGCAATACTTATAACTTTATCCAAAAAAGGTGCAAAAGCGATTACAACAACCCATTATCCTGAACTTAAAGCATACGCGCTTGACACCGAAAGGGTAGAAAATGCAAGTTGTGAATTTGATGTAGAAACACTAAAACCCACATATAACCTAATAATTGGTCAACCCGGTCGCTCAAACGCTTTTGCAATATCGAAAAGATTAGGCCTTGATGAAGATATTATCGATCTTGCCAATGACCAGCTTACAGACGATGATTTGCGATTTGAAAATGTTGTTGCAAGCCTTGAAAGAGCGCGTCAAACTGCTGAAGCAGAAAGACAAGAAATATCAAAGCTTAAAGCACAGATTGCTAAAGCTAAAAAAAGCACCGAACAAGCCGAACATGATTTTAAAATTAAGCAAGAAAAGCTTATGGAACAGGCACGCGAAAAGGCGGCATCTATAATTGAAAGTACCCGTTATAAATCCGGTCAGCTTCTTAATGAACTTGAAGAAATTAAAAAGGTTATGAATGCCGAAAATGCAGCGCATAATTTAAATAAAGCAAAACACGAATATAAAAGTTCGCTGCTTAATATGGAGAATACCGCAAATCCTGTTATTGACAATTCGTCAGTAGGGGAAGGACTAAAAAAGGCACCAAAAGTCGGTGACATTGTTGTTCTTAAAAACTTTAATCGTGATGCAACGGTTTTAAAAGTTGAAGAAGATAAAAAAAGAGTTTATGTTATGTCGGGCTCTATGAAAATGTGGGTTGAATTTGATGAACTTAAAAATAAGAAATCAAGCGTTTCTACCGAAAAGCCTAAAATGCGTAATGTATCAGGTATTAAATCGCGAGCTGACCGAAATGTATCGGGCGAAATTGATATTCGCGGACTTGCTACAGATGAGGCATTGTTAGAACTTGATAAATACATTGACGAAGCCGTTTTAGCAGGTATAGGTACAATTACCGTAATTCACGGCAAAGGCACAGGTGTGCTGCGAAAAAATGTGCAATCGCACCTTCGCAGTCACCGTAACATAAAAACTTTTCGCACCGGTCTTTTTGGCGAGGGCGAAAACGGTGTAACTATTGCC
>JBJFGD010000214.1:0-1221 GCA_051892355.1 Acutalibacteraceae bacterium
CGATGTAAACGGCGACGGCAAAGTAAACAATAAAGACTTAGGTCTTCTTATGCAGCATCTCAACGGCTGGGTAGTTGAAATTATCGGCGATGACGGCGATGTAAACGGCGACGGTAAAATAAATAACAAAGACTACGGTTTAATTATGCAATTTACCAACGGTTGGGATATAACCCTTAAATAAAATTTTAAAATGCTAACGGTGGCAACAAATGTTGCCACCGTTTTGTTATGCAGTTCAATCATAACTGCCGGCAAAGTGAATTTGTAAAGTAAAAGTAGACAATAAATTAAATTTCTTTAAAATTTCGGTTAAATATTTAATTAGGCTAATAATATAAAAATAAGTTTTTAATAAAAAGATTTGACATTTTTGATAAACTAATGTATAATAAAA
The DNA here is from genome assembly GCA_051892355.1 of Acutalibacteraceae bacterium. Classification (GTDB taxonomy): domain Bacteria; phylum Bacillota; class Clostridia; order Oscillospirales; family Acutalibacteraceae; genus UBA737. Next base: position 398 of record JBJFGD010000214.1, read on the forward strand.
ACGAATAATTAATATGGGTGTGATGCATCGTGTTTTACACAGCATTTCATTCATACAAAAAAGGAGATAAAACTATGAAAAAACTAATCGCATTATGTCTTACAATAATGCTGGTATTAGTTGCTGTGCCTGTTATAGGCGCTACCGCAGCTGATTCCGGTGAATTTGTTGTAAGCACAGCAGAGGCCCACCGTGGTGAAACCGTTGATGTAACAGTTTCTATAAACAATAACCCCGGTATTGTTAGCGCAAAGGTTAAGGTTGCTTATGATTCTAATGTATTAGAATTTGACAGCAAACAAGACGGTGTGTTCGCTGGTGTTGCCTATAGCCCTGACACAGCCAATCCTTTTATTATTAACTGGATTGATACTATTCACGGTCTCAACACCACAAACGGCACTTTGGTAACACTTACTTTCAAAGTAAAAGATGCTGCTGCTTTTGGTCAAAGCCCAATCACATTGTCATTTGACCCTGACGATGTTTACGATTTAAACTTTGATAATGTTGATTTTACAACTGTTGACGGTTATGTAGATGTTGTATGTGTACACGAAGGCGGCAAAGCCGACTGTTCTAATAAAGCAGTATGTGACATTTGCGGCGAATCTTACGGCGAATTTGGCGATCACGCTTACACCGAAAAAGTTGATGATAAATATTTAAAATCAGCTGCAACCTGCACAAGCAAAGCAGTATATTATAAGAGCTGCTCTGTTTGCGGTGAAAAGGGAACCGAAACATTTGAAGACGGTGAAGTATTACCTCACGCTTACACCGAAAAAGTTGATGATAAATATTTAAAATCAGCTGCAACCTGC
>JBJFGD010000214.1:1321-2377 GCA_051892355.1 Acutalibacteraceae bacterium
ACAAGCAAAGCAGTATATTATAAGAGCTGCTCTGTTTGCAGAATAAAGGGAACCGATACATTTGAAACTGGTGAAGTATTACCTCACGATTACACCGAAAAAGTTGATGCTGAATATTTAAAATCAGCTGCAACCTGTATCACTAAAGCAGTATATTATAAGAGCTGCTCTGTTTGCGGCACAGCGGGAACCGAAACATTTGAAAACGGTGAAACTGATGCTAATAACCATGTTGGTGAAACCGAAGTGAAAGATAAGGTAGATCCTACCTGTACAGAAAAAGGTTACACAGGCGATACAATTTGCAAAGGTTGTGGCACGGTTCTAACCGAAGGTTCTGATATAGATGCACTTGGTCACAATGTTGCTAAATGGACCACCACAAAAAAAGCTACAGCTGAAGAAAGCGGTATCAAAGAAGGCGAATGCACCGTTTGTAAAGAAACAATCGTTATAGAAACAGGTAAAAAAGTAACCGAGATTAAAAACGAAAATGCTACAGTTGAAGCAGTAGGAGATACTGTTCTTGATGAAAGCACTGTTCTTGTTACCGAAAATGTAAGCGAAAAGTTAGATAACACCGAAAAAGCTGATATGCAGAAAAAGATTGAAGAATTAAATCTTTCTGTTGAAAATATCAAATTAGCAGAAATATTTGATATTTCACTCTTCTTGCGCGGCGATAATATTCAAGATTCAGAAATTGAACCTGAAGGAACAATTCGTATTACTATTGAAGTCCCTGCAAATCTCTTCGAGAACTTTACCAATGTAAAATTACTCCACTTCTTGGATGACGGTAGCATTGAAGAAGTAGTTTACACATTAAACGGCACAAAGGCTACTTTTGAAACCGAAAACCTCAGTTACTTTGCTTTTGTAGGAACACCTGTAGAAGATAACGATAACGATAACGATAATAATAGCAATAGCAATAGCAGCAGCAACAATAACAAAACTGAAGATAAGGGTACAACCGAGAATACCAACAATGAGGAAACCTCACCTGTAACCGCTTCTGACATTGATATGATTTTGGCATCTGCTATTGCCGTA
>JBJFGD010000215.1:0-9670 GCA_051892355.1 Acutalibacteraceae bacterium
GTGGCAAACTTTATTAGCTCTTTAATTAATATTGCTACTATGATTTCTGCAGGTATTTTTGGATATTACTTTTATAAGCACTATGCGGCAACAAGAATAAATCGGTATCGGTTGGCAGATGTAGACCCAAGATATTACCGAATGGGTCTTGCTTCTGTAGGGGGTACTTCTGCGGGTATGGCGGTATTAGGCATTGTTATAATGGCTTTTGCAGAAGAACTGTTTAATTTGATTGTTTTCTTGATATGAAAATTATGAAAAAGTATACAACAGTTTATTTTGATCTTGATAATACACTTCTTGATTTTACCGCCACCGAAAAGGCGGCTATAACACAGCTTTTGCAATTACACAATCTGCCTATAAGTGATGAAATCATTAAAACTTATTCAAAGATAAATCAAAGCTGGTGGGAACGCTTTGAACGGGGTGAAATTAAAAAACAAGAAATTTTCGCGGGGCGCTTTAGAACTTTTCTTGAAAAGTATAATTTTAATGATGATCCGCAAATAATGGCAAAAGATTATTTTGGCCTTTTGGCATCAGGTCACCATGTTATGGAAAATGCCGAAGAAGTACTGCGTTATGTAAAATCAAAGGGCTATACGGTATGTATTACTACAAATGGTATATCACAGACCCAATACCGCCGAATTGAACATAGCGGACTAAAGCAATATTTCGATTATGTTTTCGTTTCAGAAGATTCAGGTCATCAAAAACCCGAAAAAGAATATTTTGATTATGTAATGGCAAATTCACCCGAAAAAGATAAATCTAAAATTATTGTTATAGGCGATTCGCAGTCATCTGATATTTTAGGCGGTATAAATTTCGGTGTTGATACCTGCTGGCTTAATCCAAAAGGTCAAGAGGCAGTTAATATTCCTACATACGAAATTGAAAATATTCTGCAAATCAAGAATATTTTATAAAATATGCAATAATTTTGCATAAATTTTAAAAAAATGAATATTTATTCAAAAAATGCTTGACAAATCGGTTTGTCAAGCATATAATATTTGCATATTAAATGAATTTAAGTTTTTAAAGGAGAAAAAAGACAGTGGACAAGAAAGATATTAAAAAGGTAGTACTTGCCTATTCGGGCGGTCTTGATACTTCAATAATTATTCCTTGGCTCAAGGAAAATTATAATAACTGCGAAGTTATTGCAGTTTCGGGTAATGTTGGTCAGGCAGATGAGCTTGAAGGTCTTGAAGAAAAGGCCATTAAAACAGGTGCATCAAAGCTTTATGTATTAGATCTTACCGAAGAATATGTTGACGATTACATAATACCTTGTGTAAAGGCAGGCGCAATCTATGAGGATTATCTGCTTGGTACAAGCCATGCGCGCCCCTGCATTGCAAAAGGCCTTGTTGATATAGCTATTAAAGAAGGTGCTGATGCTATCTGTCACGGTTGCACAGGTAAGGGTAATGACCAGGTTCGCTTTGAACTTACAATCAAGCACTTTGCACCTAATATGCCTATAATCGCACCTTGGCGTGAGTGGAATATTAAATCTCGTGAAGAGGAAATCGAATACGCCGAGGCGCACAATATTCCGCTAAAGATAAACAGAGAAACAAACTATTCAAAAGACAAGAATTTATGGCATTTGTCACACGAAGGCCTTGACCTTGAAGATACAGGCAACGAGCCTATGTATGACAAAGAAGGATTCCTTGAAATGGGTGTATCACCTGTTAAGGCACCCGACACGCCTACATATGTAACACTTGATTTTGAACAGGGTGTGCCTGTGGCTATTGACGGCGAAAAAATGTCGGCTAAAAATATTATTTTAAAGCTTAATGAACTCGGCGGTAAAAACGGCATCGGTATTATTGACATCGTTGAAAACCGTCTTGTTGGTATGAAATGTCGCGGTGTTTATGAAACACCCGGAGGTACAATTCTTTACCGTGCGCATGAGGCACTTGAGAGCATTTGCCTTGACAAAATGACATTGCACGAAAAACAAAGAATGGCAATTACTTATGCCGAGCTTGTTTACAACGGTCAGTGGTTTACACCGCTTCGTGAAGCACTTGCAGCTTTTGTTGACAAGACACAAGAAAAGGTTACAGGTACTGTAAAACTGAAGCTTTACAAGGGTAATATTATCAAAGCAGGTATATGGAGCCCATATTCACTTTACAGCGAAGAAATTGCTACCTTTGGTGAAAGCGATTATGATCAAAAAGACAGCGCAGGCTTTATAAACCTTTACGGCCTTCCAATTAAGGTTCAGGCTATGGTTGACGGTAAAAAATAAAAATAATTAAAAGGAATAAATCTGCCCGACCGCAAAGTCGGGCAGTTGAACGCATATGACAAATATTTTTATAGACGGAAGTGCCGGTACTACCGGTCTTCGTATTTATGACAGATTAAGCACCAGAGATGATATTTCTTTGATCAGCTTACCTGAAAACCTACGCAAAGATGAAAATGCACGCAAAGAGGCCATCAATTCGGCAGATATAGTTTTTCTTTGCCTGCCAGACGATGCCGCGCGCCAAGCGGTTACATTTTTAAATAATTCAAATACCGCTATTATTGATACATCAACGGCGCATCGCGTAAATGCTGATTGGGTTTACGGTTTTGCTGAACTTACAGGCAAGCGAGATGCAATTTTAAATTCAAAGCGTATTGCAAATCCGGGTTGTCATGCCAGCGGATTTATAGCTCTTGTTACACCGCTTATAGAAGCAGGGGTTATAAATCGAGATATTGCGCTTAACTGCTTTTCGGTTACAGGCTATTCGGGCGGCGGCAAAAAGATGATTGCAGAATATGAAAGCGAAAGTGTGTCACCGCTTTATAAAGCACCGCGTCAGTACGGTCTTACACAGCAGCACAAGCATCTTAAAGAAATGCAGATAATATCGGGTATTGATACAGCGCCTGCATTTTGCCCTGTAGTTGCTGATTTTTACAGCGGTATGGAAGTTACCGTTACTTTGTTTAAAAAAGATGTAAAGGTAAATATATGCAATATTAAAGAAATATACAAGAACTATTATACAGGCAAACTTGTGCATTTTGATGAAGATGCAGACGAAAGCGGATTTTTGTCGGCGGCGGCATTGTCAGGCAGAGATGATATGCAGATTTATGTAAGCGGCAATGATGAACGAATATTGCTTGTTGCCCGTTATGATAATTTAGGCAAGGGCGCATCGGGTGCGGCTATTCAAAATATGAATATACTTATGGGTGTAGAAGAAACCAAAGGTCTTATCTACTAACGGAGGAATAATGGAAATTAATATTATCAAAGGCGGTATTTGTGCCGCTACAGGATTTAAAGCAGGCGGCGTTCATTGCGGAATACGCAAAAATCGCACTAAAAAAGATTTAGCTTTAATTTTCAGTGATGTAAAGGCAAATGCTGCGGCGGTTTACACTACTAATCTTGTAAAGGGTGCACCGCTTACGGTTACCAAAAGTCATATATCAGACGGCAAGGCACAAGCTATTATCTGTAACAGCGGCAATGCTAATACCTGCAACGCCAACGGCATAGAAATTGCTGAGCAAATGAGCGAGCTTATAGCTAACCAACTTAATATTGCTGCAAATGATATTGTGGTAGCATCTACAGGGGTTATCGGTCAGCCGCTTGATATTGCTCCCATAGCAAACGGTATTCCCAAACTTGTTAACGGATTATCTTGCACAGGCAGCGCCGATGCCGCCGAGGCTATTATGACTACCGATACAGTTGAAAAACAGATTGCTGTTGAGTTTAAAATAGGCGGTAAGGTATGTAAAATGGGCGGAATAGCCAAGGGTAGCGGTATGATTCACCCCAATATGGCGACTATGCTTGTGTTTATTACAACCGACACCGCAATTTCGGCTGAAATGTTGCAAAAAGCGTTATCAGGTGATATTCAAAATACCTTTAATATGTTAAGCATCGACGGTGACACCTCTACTAATGATATGGTTAGTGTGCTTGCAAACGGTATGGCAGGCAACCCACAAATCACCGCAGATGGCGAAGATTTTGATATATTTATGAAAGCTCTCAATACCGTAACTGTAAATTTATGCCGTATGATAGCGGGTGACGGCGAGGGTGCTACAAAGTTGCTTGAATGTAAAGTAAGCGGTGCCGATACTTTAGACACCGCAAAAACTGTTGCTAAAAGTGTAGTTTGTTCAAGTCTGCTTAAAGCCGCAATGTTTGGCGCAGATGCCAACTGGGGACGAGTGCTTTGTGCCATAGGTTATAGCAAAGCAGAAGTCGATGTTAATAAAATTGATGTTTCATTTGTTTCAAATAAGGGCGAAATACTTGTCTGCAAAAACGGCGCCGGTGTAGATTTTTCTGAAGAAAAGGCAAAAGAAATTTTGTTAGAAAAAGAAATTGTGATAAATGTAAACCTTAATAGCGGCGAATATAGCTCTACTGCTTGGGGTTGTGATTTAACATATGATTATGTAAAAATCAACGGTGACTATCGCACTTAATGCGAGCTTTTATAATTTTATAAATATTGAGGTTAAAAAATGGAAAACCAATTTTCTAATGCTGAACGCGCCGAGGTTTTAACACAAGCGCTTCCTTACATAAAAAAGCACACAGGCAAAATTGTTGTAATAAAATATGGCGGCAACGCTATGATAAATGAGCAACTTAAACAGCAGGTAATGGAAGACATTGTTCTTTTGTGGCTTATAGGTGTTAAGGTTGTTCTTGTTCACGGCGGCGGGCCTGAAATTAATGACCTTATGGACAAGCTTGGTAAAAAACCGCAGTTTGTAGATGGCTTGCGTGTTACCGATAAAGAGACGGTTGATATTGTTCAAATGGTGCTTGCCGGTAAGGTTAATAAAACCCTTGTAAACCTTCTTGAAATGAAGGGCGGTAATGCTATGGGTGTTTCGGGTATGGATGGAAGACTCATTGAAGCCGAAATCAAGGACGAACGGTTAGGCTATGTAGGCAAGATTACAAATGTGCATATAACACCTATTGTTGATCTGCTTGAAAAAGGATATATACCCGTTGTATCAACCATAGGCTGTGATAGACAGGGCAACAGTTATAATATTAACGGTGACACAGCTGCGGCATTTATTGCGGGCGCTCTTGGCGCGCAACGCCTTATTATGATGACCGATATTGACGGAATACTGCGTGATAAAGATGATTCGTCAACAATTATTCCTCGCGTTACAATCAGCGAAATTGAACAGCTTAAATCTGACGGTACTATCTCAGGTGGTATGATACCCAAGGTTGATTGCTGTGTAGAGGCTATTCACAAGGGCGTTAAAAATGTTGTTATAATGGACGGAAGAGTGCCTCATTCAATTTTGATGGAACTTTTAACTGATGAAGGCGCAGGTACAATGGTGAGCGATGATGTTTGATTTAATATCTACAGATAAGCAGTATGTTGCGAATACATATAACCGTTTTCCAATAGAGTTGGTAAGAGGCAAAGGCTCACGCGTTTACGATAAATACGGTAAAGAATATATTGACATGGGTTCGGGTATAGGCGTTACCGCTTTTGGTATTGCTGATAATGAATGGGCATCTGCCGTATCAGAACAGGCGGCTAAATTACAGCATATGTCAAACCTTTATTATACCGAACCGTGTGCTAAATTAGCGCAGTTGCTTTGCGAAAAAACAGGGCTTAAAAAGGTGTTTTTTGCAAACTCCGGGGCAGAAGCCAATGAGTGTGCCATAAAGGTTGCGCGTAAATATGCCGCAGAGCACAAGGGTGACGATTGCTATACAATAGTAACGCTTAACAACAGTTTTCACGGCAGAACAATTACAACACTTGCGGCTACAGGTCAAGACCATTTTCACAAGCTTTTTAAACCCTTGACAACAGGTTTTGTGCACACCCCTGCTAATGATATTGAAGCACTTAAAAAAACTGTAGAAGAAAATAATGTTGCCGCAGTTATGTTTGAGTGTGTTCAAGGCGAAGGCGGTGTAATAGCGCTTGAAGAAACTTTTGTTAAAGCAATCGCAGACCTTGCAGCACAAAAGAATTTTTTGATTATTGTTGACGAGGTTCAGACAGGCAACGGCAGAACAGGCAAGCTTTACGGATATATGAATTATGGCATAACGCCCGATATTGTTACCACAGCCAAAGGTTTGGGCGGCGGTTTGCCGATTGGCGCAGCCCTTTTAGGAAGCAAGGTTGAAAATGTTTTAGGATTTGGTGACCATGGCTCTACATACGGCGGTAATCCGGTATGCGCTGCGGGTGCATTTAGCATATTAAGCCGTATTGATAACGCACTTTTAGCCGATGTTACAAAAAAGAGTGAATATATTTTCAAAGAACTTGATGGTGCAAGCGGCATTGAAAGTGTCAGCGGTATGGGGCTTATGATAGGTATTAAAACCGTAAAGCCTGCCGCAGATATAGTTAAATCAGCAATAGAAAAGGGTGTTTTGTGCCTTACCGCAAAAGATAAGGTAAGATTATTGCCTGCACTTAACATTCCGTTTGAAGATTTGCAAAAGGCTATAAAAATAATAAAAGAGGTGGCGGCAATATGAATCTAAGCGGTAAAAGTTTTTTAAAACTTCTTGATTTTACACCCGAAGAAATAAACGGTTTATTAGATTTAGCAAGCGAACTTAAACAAAAGAAAAAATGCGGTGAGCCGCATAAGTATTTTGAGGGTAAAAATATAGCCCTTATATTTGAAAAAACAAGCACCCGTACACGCTGTTCTTTTGAGGTGGCGGCGGCAGACCTTGGTATTCACCCAACATATCTTGAACCTACGGGCTCACAGATAGGTAAAAAAGAAAGCATTGCCGATACTGCCAGAGTTTTGGGCAGAATGTATGACGGTATAGAATATCGCGGTTTCGGTCAAGAGATAGTTGAAGAACTTGCCCGTTACGCAGGTGTACCCGTTTGGAACGGGCTTACAAATGAATTTCACCCGACACAGATTTTGGCAGACTTTTTAACCATTCGCGAGCATTTTGGCGAGCTTAAAGGTAAAAAGCTGGTTTATATGGGTGATGCCCGTTACAATATGGGTAATTCGCTTATGGTGGGTTGCGCCAAAATGGGTATGCATTTTGTAGCTTGCACCAACAAAAAATATTTTCCCGATAGCGCACTTGTACATGAGTGCCGTAAAATTGCCAAAGAAACGGGTGCAGTAATAGAATTTTCAGAAAGCACCGATTTGGTAATAGGTGCAGATGTTATTTATACTGATGTTTGGGTATCTATGGGTGAGCCTGATTCTGTTTGGGAAGAAAGAATTAATGACTTAATGCCCTATCAAGTAAATAGTGCGCTTATGAAAAAAGCAGGCGAACAATGCCGCTTTATGCACTGTCTGCCCGCGTTTCATAACCTTGATACAAAAATCGGTAAAGAAATTTACGAAAAATTCGGTATTGACTGTATGGAAGTAACCGATGAGGTATTTGAGTCTCGGCAGTCGATTGTTTTTGATGAAGCCGAAAACCGTATGCATACAATAAAGGCGGTAATAGCGGCAACTATGGTTTAAAAATTAAGTGTATATCTGTTTTAAAAACTGCAGATATACACTTGTTTTTTTATGATTTGATATGTATAATAAATAAAACTATTAACTCGTGAGGTGCTTTATGAGAAGAAGACAGATACATCTTGATTTTCACACATCAGAGAAAATAGACGGTATAGGCAGTGCATTTTCAAAGCAGCAGTTTCAGGAAATGCTTAAAAAAGGCCATGTTGATTCCATAACGGTATTTTCTAAATGCCATCACGGTTGGTCATATCATCCTACTAAGGTCAACAAAATGCATCCGCATCTTGATTTTGATCTTTTAGGCGTGCAAATCGAGGCCGCGCATGAAATCGGTGTTAAAACGCCTGTGTATATTTCGGCGGGCTATGACCACAAGGCAATGAACGAGCACAACGAATGGTTGCATGTGAGAGAGGACGAATATAAAAACGGCGGCATAAATATGGAATTGGTAGGCTATCATAAGCTTTGCCTTAATACGCCTTACCTTGACGAGCTTCTTGCCGAGGTTAAAGAGGTTTGTGAAAATTATGATGCTGACGGAATTTTTCTTGATATTGTCGGTGTTGACCCGTGCTACTGCGACACCTGCCGTGCAGAGCTTGAAAGGCGCGGTATGGATATAAATAACCCCGATGATGTTAACGCTTTGGCAGAAGAGGTATATGCCAACTATACGCGCCGTGTTCGCGAAACGGTTGATTTGGTAAAACCCGGTCTTCCCGTGTTCCACAACGGCGGGCATATACGCCACGGCAGACGCGATTTAGCATATATGAATACTCATTTAGAGATTGAAAGTCTGCCCACAGGCGGTTGGGGGTATGACCATTTTCCAATGTCGGCGGCTTATGTTCGCACAATCGGCATGGAATACCTTGGCATGACCGGTAAGTTTCACAAAACATGGGGTGAATTCGGCGGATATAAGCACCCGAATGCCTTGAAGTATGAGGTGGCTTTGTCGTCGGCAAACGGGGCTTGCTGCTCAATAGGCGACCAGCTGCATCCTACGGGACTTATGGACAACGCCACATATACTCTTATAGGTGAGGCTTACAAAACGGTTGAGGAGCGCGAGCCTTGGCTTAACGGCTTTAAAAATAAATCGGATATTGCCGTTCTTTCGAGCGAGGCAATTTTAAACTATAACGGTATTGCGCTTCCGCACTGGAAAACTTTAAGCTGGAATGCCGGTTGCGCGCGCATTTTGCTTGAAAGCAACTATTTATTTGATGTTGTTGATACCGAAGCCGACATTTCGGGTTATAAGCTTCTTATTATGCCCGATATTTGTGTTTTAGACGAAAAGCTTGCGGGCAAAGTTAAAGAGTTTTTGGCAAACGGCGGTAAGGTGATCGCAAGTTACGAGTCGGGCTTGAACCCCGAAAAAACCGATTTTGCCGTTGATTTCGGCTGTAAGTTTGAGGGTGTGAGCGAATACAAGCCTACATACATAAGACCCGACAGCGATTTGGAAAGTCTTGCACAGGCATCTTATGTTATATATGAAGATGCGATGAAGGTGTCGGCAAACGGCGGCAAATCAACCGCTATTATCGATAAACCCTATTTTAACCGCACATTAGAGCATTTTTGCTCACATATTCACACACCCGCAAGCGGCGAAAAATACAGCGATGCGGTGGTAATGACCGATAACACGGCATATTTTGCCCATAAAATATTTCAAGAGTATTATACACAGGGCAATATCTATACAAAAGAAATCGTACGCGCTGCTATTGAAGCGCTTATTGGTGATGATAAGAGCATTAAAACAAATCTGCCGGCCCAAGGCGTTGTAACGCTTACCGAAAACGGCGACAGTCAGATTGTTCACACGCTATACGCTTCACCCGTACGCCGCGGAGAAAAGATTGAAATAATTGAGGATATTATTCCGATTTACGATACCACAATATCTGTAAAGAGCGATAAAGCGCCAAAGAGTGTTAAATTAGTGCCCCAGAACACACCGATTGATTTTGAGTATAAAGACGGCAGAATTAACTTCACAGTGCCGAAAATTGATTGCTGGCAGATGACCGAAATTAAATATTAAGCAAAAATAAATATCCACCCGCGTAGCGGGTGGTATTTCATTTTCGGGCAAAGCCCTAAA
>JBJFGD010000216.1:0-9668 GCA_051892355.1 Acutalibacteraceae bacterium
TAGCCGCCTATGCTTGTAACACCGTTTTCAATACTAACAGACTTAATAGAACTTCTTTGTGAATACCAAGGCGCATCATTTGACCAATCGTAATTGCTCATATCACCGCTGCCGGAAATTGTGAGAACACCTGTATCGGTATCAAGCGACCAGGTGACATTTTCACCGCAGGTGCCGTCTAAGGTTTCTGCAAAAACTGAAACGGTTGGTATGCAGGCAATAAGTATTGCAAGCGACACCATAATTGAAAATAATTTTTTTAAACATTTTGACATTTTTATATTCCCCCAAAATTAACGCACAAAAACGCAAACTCTGATAGTTGCCAAACTAACTTTATGCAAAATAGGTTTTCACTAAAATAACATAAAACAGAATTTGCGTTTTATCAAATTAGATAATATTATTTTTCTTTTGATTTGCGCTTATTTGATATTATCAATACAATCAATACTGATACTATAATCGCTATTATTGCTATTGATACTATTGTTGGCACAAGCCAATCTTTTGTTGAAGATTCATTTTTTTGTGTTGAAATATCGTCTGCTTGTGTTGAATCATTATCGGCATCGATAGCTTCATTTTCATTATAGGTTATGTTATCGGTGTCAGATGTGTTTTGTGATTCTGTATTACCGTTGTCGGTCGTCTCGCTTGAACTTTCAAGATACGGTTTAATGTTTTCTTGGTAATCTTTTAAGTTTTCAACTGCTGAAAGCGGATTTTTAGCGCCAAGAGTGTTATTTATAACGGTGGTTTTGTTAGAACTATCGGTATTGCTTGAGCCGGTTGCGGTAGTGTTGCTTTGCGAATTGTTATTATTTGCGGTATTGCTATTTGAAATGCTGCTATTATCGGTATTGGAACTTGTGTTATTATCATCATCATTATTGTTATTATTATTTTCGCTGTCTTCAACTTCTTCATATTTAAAAGTTACGGTGTCGGTAACGGCATCACATTTTTTGCAGTGACGCGACATAACACCGTCTTCTTCTTTTGTGGCAACTCGGTCTACGGTCCATTCGTCCTCAAAATCGTGTGTAATCGGAATTTCAACCTCTTCTTGATATCCGCAACGCGAACAGGTATGGCTTTTAAGACCTGTATTTTTACAGTCGGCTGGGGTTATTATAGTCCATTCGCCGTATACATGCGGTGAGTTTGCGCAGGTTTCACTTACTGTTACACTACCCGATATTACGGTAGGCACTATAAAGTTCTGGTTAGAGTCAGAAAAACTGTTATGCAGACTATAACCGTGTTTGTCGCGGTTACTGTTAGCCAAAGTTATGGTGTGCTTACCGGCGGGGGCATTGCTCTTTACATTGAAGGTCACCGATAAAATAGTGCCGTTTGTGGAAATGTTCCTATTTTCTACATTAACAAAAGAAATATGACCTTTGTCAGTATGGTTTTTAAGTGTATAATCTGAAAGGTATCCCTTTGTATATCCTGTGTATTCCAAAGCATCTGTATCATATGTAATACAAAATGCCATTGCCATAATACCGGGATTATCAGATATGTTAATGTCTATTGTAACCGAATCTCCGGGTGAGGCGGTTTTTTTGGATAATGATATTACGGGTGAGTTGTTTTCTGCTGCAAATGCCGCAGGGCAGCAAAATACGCACAGCGCCAAACAAAAAAAGATAGCAATAATTTTTTTAGCTTTAATCATATTAAAAACCTCGCAGTAAATTATTGTTTTTAATAAATATATCATTTAATTTTAAAAAAGTCAATCTAATCAGTAGTTTAGGTTAAATATTACAAAAAATGCGTGTAAAACATTTGTTAAGTATGCCTATGGTATTTTAATTTAAAAAATGATATAATTTAAAAAATGAATTTAGTCAGAGAGGTGAGATTTTTGTTTAATATAGGCGATATTATTGTTTACGGCGCACAGGGGCTTTGTGAAATTAACCGAGTTGAAACCAAAAAGATTGGTAAAATTTCATCTGATTATTATGTTTTAAAGCCGTTATACAATGAAAATACTGCGGTGTTTGTGCCTGTTGACAATGAAAAGCTCACCGCCCGTATGCAGAGTGTGTTGTCGGTAGAGCAGGCACAAAACCTTATCGCTTTGTTACCCCACATAAAAACACTTGATATAAGTGATGAAAGCGAAAGGCGTAATGAATATAAAGAAGCTTTAGCTTCAAATGACAGGCAACGACTTGCGGCAGTTATAAAGACTTTGAAAAAAGAGCGTGCTTTGCGCCGCAATAACGGCAAAAAACTTAATTTAAATGATGAGCAAATTTTAAATAAAGCTGAACTGCTGCTCTATAATGAACTTGGTTTCGTGTTGAAAATTGACCCCGGCGAAGTGGCTGATAAATTTTTATTTTAAATAAATCGGTATTTTATGTGTTATATATGCATTAAATGCCGATTTTTTCTTGACAAATACGCTGAAAGATAGTAATATTTATTATAATATTTATTTATTAAAGAGGAGGCAGCAACTATGCGTTTTAATAACGGTTTCTATTTTTATTACTTTACCTTGGACTGTCTTACCTCTTTTAAGAAAGCGTAATTTTCGCATCTTAACAGAAAAAAGGACAGTCCGCAATCGTTTGTGCAAAAAAGCACTTTCTGTTTGCGGATTTTTTATTGGAGTTGATTTTGTGTTTAACAGTCAAATGGCAGAGCTTGGAAACCGACCTTCGGTTATTAGAGAAATTTTTGAATACTCTAACCGCCGTAAGGCAGAAATAGGTGCTGATAAAGTTTTTGATTTCAGCCTTGGCAATCCAAGCATACCCGCCCCTATTGAGGTTGACAATGCTATTAAAGAACTGGTTGAAACCTGCGACAGTGTAGCGCTTCACGGTTATACTTCGGCACAGGGCGATATGACCGTGCGAAAAACTATTGCAAAAAATATAACTGAGCGCTTTGGTGCTATGGCTGATGCTTCAAATATATACATAACCTGCGGTGCGGCGGCTTCACTTACTGCTGCGCTTAAAGCAGTTTGCAACAGTACAGATGAGGTAATACTTTTAGCACCTTTTTTTCCTGAATACAATGTATTTGCTCAAAATGCGGGTGCTAAAACCGTTGCGGTGTGCGGTACGGGCGAAAATTTTACTATAGATTTTAATGCCCTTGAAAAGGCTATAAACCAAAACACAGCCGCAATAATTGTTAATTCGCCAAATAATCCTACAGGTGCTATAATTCCTGAAATCGATATTAAAAAATTGGCGGAATTACTTAATGTTAAGGCAAAGCAGTATGGCAGAGCAATTTATATTATTGCCGATGAGCCGTATCGCGAACTCACCTATGGCGTTGATGTGCCATATATACCTAATTTTTATGATAATACGGTGGTATGTTATTCTTACAGCAAGTCGCTCTCTCTGCCCGGAGAACGAATAGGTTATGTGTTTGTATCACCTAAATGTGACAAGGCTAAAGATTTATTTGCCGCCATTTGCGGTGCGGCACGCAGTATGGGTTATGTCTGCGCACCAAGCCTTATGCAGCGCGTTATTGCAAAATGTGACGGGATGACCGCTGATATTTCGCTTTATAATAAAAACCGCGAGTTGCTTTATAAATCTTTGACCGAAATCGGGTATACCGCTGTAAAACCGCAGGGCGCATTTTATTTGTTTGTAAAAGCACTCGAAAGCGATGCCGCTGCTTTTTGCGAAAAGGCAAAAAAGCACGAATTGTTGCTCGTGCCGTCAGATTCTTTCGGGGTTTGCGGCTATGTAAGAATTTCTTACTGTGTAGCGTACGATACCATAAAAAATTCAATTCCTGCATTTAAAGCACTATTCAATGAATATAAAGGATAAATAATTATGACAGAACTTGAAATTGCCAGACAAATTATAAATCAAACCGATAAAGAGATGGCGGAATTATTTGAAAAAAGAATGGACGCCGCCCGCATGGTAGCCCACTATAAAAAAGAACACGGTCTACAGATAGATGATTTTGCCCGTGAAGAAGAGTTGATTTCACGCAACTGTTCGCTTATTAAATCTGAAGATTATAAACCTTATTATGTAAATTTTTTGCGTGAAACTATTGAACTTTCAAAGGCTTTTCAACACCGGCTTCTTGACGGTATGCGCGTGGCATATAGCGGGGTACCGGGGGCATTTGCAAATATTGTGGCACAACGCATATTCCCCGATGCAAACTGTATAGGCTATAAAGATTTTAAAGCGGCATACAATGCTACGGTTACAGGTGAATGTGATTGCGCGTTGCTTCCGATTGAAAACAGTTTTAACGGTGATGTCGGCAAGGTTATGGATTTAAGCTTTTTCGGCTCGCTGTTTGTAAACGGTGTGTATGAGTCTGACATAGTTCAAAATCTTTTGGCTGTAAACGGTGCTAAACTGCACGATATAAAACAGGTAGTAAGTCACCCGCAGGCGCTTGGCCAGTGCTCGGCATATATAGAAAAGCACGGTTTTGAAACGGTAGAGGCAGTAAATACCGCTGTTGCCGCAAAAGAAGTAGCAGAAAAAGGCGATATACATATAGCCGCTATCGGCAGCGAAGAAGCCGCCGAGCAGTTTGGACTTGTTAAACTTGAATCTCATATAAACGAAAGTAACGCAAATACTACCAGATTTGCGGTATTTTCAAGAAGTGAAAAGTTGCATTCTGATAATGACAATCATTTTATAATGCTGTTTACTGTAAATAATGCGGCAGGCTCATTAGGCCGCGCAGTATCGGTAATAGGCGAATACGGTTTTAATTTGCGTGCGCTAAAAAGCAGACCTACCAAAGAGCTGGTATGGAACTATTATTTCTATGCCGAGGGCGAGGGCAATATTGCAAGTGAGCAAGGCCGTAAAATGCTTGCCGAGCTTTCTAAATGCTGTTCAAATTTAAAAATTTTAGGCAGCTATGAAAAGGAAGTAAAGGTATAATTTCAGAAATTTTATTATGTCTTAGAAAGAGGATATATTTATGATAATACCCGTAAAAACAAAAAACGGCGGTTATAACATATATTTAGAGCGCGGAGCGCTTAAAAAGGTTAACGAATACTTAAACCTTGACAGAAGTGTACTTATTGTTACAGATGACGGCGTACCGCGTGAATATGCCGAAACGATAGCATCTTTTTGCCGTAATCCTATTATTTTTGTATTTCCGCAGGGTGAAAGATCTAAAAATTTTGATAACTACAAAAAAATACTTGAAAAGCTTGTAAAGAGTGATTTTACACGCACCGACTGTGTAGTTGCTGTCGGTGGCGGTGTTGTGGGTGATATGGCGGGTTTTGCGGCATCAACATTTATGCGCGGTATAGATTTTTATAATATTCCTACAACGGTGTTATCGCAGGTTGACTCATCTGTAGGCGGAAAAACCGCTATAGATTTTGAGGGCTACAAAAATATTGTAGGTGCTTTCTATCAGCCTAAATGCGTTGTAATCGACCCTGACACATTAAAAACTTTACCTGACAGACAAATTTCAAACGGTCTTGCCGAAGCAGTAAAAATGGCGCTTACTCATGACTGCGAGTTGTTTTGTATGTTTGAAAATGATATTGCGCAAAATGACATTGATACAGTAATAGAGCGTTCAATTAAAATTAAACGCTCGGTAGTCGAAAGCGATGAAAAAGAGTCAGGACTTCGTAAAGTTCTTAACTTTGGTCACACAGTCGGCCATGCTATTGAAAGCAACACACCCGGTCTTTATCACGGTGAATGTGTAGCGCTTGGTATGTTGCCTATGTGCAGTGCAAAAGTGCGTGAAAGACTTATTCCGGTGCTTCAAAAACTTAACTTACCCTGCACTATAGATATAGAAATTGAAAAAATTATCAAAACCATGCGCCATGACAAAAAAATGGCAGGCGACCAAATTTCGGTGGTTCAAGTAAACGAGGCGGGTAGTTTTAAGATTGAAAACAAAGAGTTTTCTGTTTTTGCAGATGAAATAAAGGCGGTGTATACAAAATGAAAAACACCATAGGTAACAGTTTAACAGTTACTATTTACGGTGAGAGTCACGGCAAAGCAATAGGTGCTGTTATTGACGGTATCGCATCGGGCATTGAAGTAGATGAAAAATTTATATCTTCATGCCTTGACCGCCGCAGACCTAAAGATGCAACTTCTACACCGCGTCAAGAAAAAGATGAATTTGTAATAAACAGCGGTGTTATGGGCGGCAAAACTACAGGCACACCCATTTGTATCACAATTCCTAATGCCGATACACATTCATCTGATTACGGCGAAATGCAGTATAAAATGCGGCCTTCTCATGCTGATTACACAGCATATTGCCGTTATAACGGTTTTCAAGACTTTCGCGGAGGCGGCCATTTCAGCGGCAGAATAACTGCGGCGCTTGTAGCGGCGGCAGGTTTAATTATTCCCGCGCTTAATAAAAAGGGAATTTATATCGGTACGCATATTAAAAAAATTGCCGGTATTAATGATAGTGATTTCACCTGTGACAGCGATATAATCGGCATATCAAAAAAAGCTTTTCCCGTAGTTGATGATGCCGTTGCCAATATAATGAAAGATAAAATCATTACTGCCAAAAAAGCTGGCGACAGTGTAGGCGGCGTGCTTGAAACTGCTGTTATAGGAATACCCGCAGGTGTGGGCGAACCTTGGTTTGACACAGTAGAGGGTATGCTTTCTCACGCGATATTCTCGGTACCTGCTGTAAAGGGTATAGAGTTTGGTATGGGTTTCGGTTTTGCAGATATTACAGGCAGCGAGGCTAACGACCAAATGTATGCTGAAGGAAACAGGGTAAAATGCTACACCAACAATAACGGCGGGGTAATAGGCGGCATTACAAACGGTATGCCAATAGTTTTTCGTTGTGCTGTAAAGCCTACCCCTACAATTGCTAAAGAGCAAAAAACCGTTGATATCAGAACTATGGAAAACTCAACCCTTGCGGCGCGCGGCAGACATGACCCATGTATCGTTCACCGTGCTGCTGTAGTGGTTGAAAGTGTAACGGCTATTGTTATTGCCGATATGTTAAGTGCAAAATACGGTACAGATTGGCTGGCAAAGCTCGATTAAAATTGTTTTGTGCTTTTGAATTCAGAAAGGTTAAATTAATGGAATACGGTTGCATAGGTGAAAAACTGACACACAGTTTTTCAAAAGAAATTCATTCACTGCTTTTTGATTACGATTACCGCATACATGAAATTCCCAAAGGAAAACTTCATGATTTTATGATCAAAAAAGATTTTAAGGCGATAAATGTAACAATACCTTATAAGCAGGATGTAATACCTTATTTATATGAAATAAGCGATAACGCGCAAAAAATAGGCGCGGTAAATACTATAATAAATCGCGACGGTAAGTTATACGGGTACAATACCGACTTTGGCGGTATGAGTATGCTTATTGAAAAAAACAATATTGAAATAAAAAATAAAACCGTCTTGGTTTTAGGCAGCGGAGGAACATCTAAAACTGCGGTTGCAGTGGCAGAGCATATGGGTGCGCAAAAAGTTGTACGCGTATCACGCAGTGCAAAAGAAGATTGTATTACCTACGAAGCCGCATACCAAAATTATGCTGACGCAGAGGTTATTATAAATACAACGCCTTGCGGTATGTACCCCAATATTATTGGCGAGCCTATCGACCTAAACCGTTTTTCTAAAACAGAGGCGGTAGTAGATGCCGTTTATAATCCGCTTTGTTCAAATATTGTAGTAAAAGCCAGGTCAATGGGTATAAATGCGGTTGGCGGTCTTTATATGTTGGTGGCGCAGGCGGCGCTTGCGGCAGAACTTTTTACTGATACAAAGATTGAAAGCAGCCGTATAGATTGGGTTTATAAAGAAATCGTAAAACAAAAGCGAAATATTGTGCTTATAGGTATGCCGTCTTGCGGCAAAACCACTATAGGCAAAATGTTATCCGAAAGTCTTTCAATGCAATTTATAGATACCGATGCCGAAATAGAAAAAATGACGGGCAAGGCAATATCGCAAATTTTTGAAGAGTCGGGCGAGGCCGGATTCAGAGATATTGAAAGCAAGGCTGTAATCAGCGCTGCAGCACGGCAAAACTGTGTAATAGCAACAGGCGGGGGCGCCGTTTTGCGTGAAGTAAATGTAACGGCGTTAAAAGGTAACGGAAAGGTTTATTTTATTGACCGACCGTTAGAACTGCTTTTAACAACCTCTGACCGTCCGCTTTCGTCAAATCGGGCTGACCTTGAAAAAAGATATAGTGAACGATACGATATTTACTGCAAAGCGGCAGACAAAAAAATAATAAATAACACTACTGCCAACACGGCGGTAACTGCTATAAAGGAAGATTTTGTTTTATGAAAATACTTGTAATCAACGGGCCAAACCTTAATATGCTGGGTATTCGTGAGCCCGATATTTACGGCAAAAACACCTACAAAGATTTGTGCAGTCTTATTACCGATTACGCAACCTCAAAAGATGTGCAAGTAAAGTTGTTTCAGTCAAATCACGAGGGCGATATTGTTGATGAAATACAGTCGGCTTACGGCAAGTTTGACGGCATTGTAATAAATCCCGCAGCATATACACATACAAGCGTAGCATTGCTTGATGCGCTTAAATCGGTGGGTATTCCTGCGGTTGAAGTACATATTTCAAAGGTTGAATCGCGTGAAGATTTCAGACAGATAAGCTATGTAAGAAATGCTTGCATTAAAACTATTACAGGCCTTGGGTTTGACGGCTATCTTCGTGCTATAGATACACTAATTGAAAACGGAAAGTAATTATGACAGTAAAAATAAAAAAATCAAATGCGGCGGGTGTTATTTCGGCACCGCCGTCAAAATCCGCTGCTCACAGAGCACTTATATGCGGCGCTTTGTCACAAAAAAGTATAATAGAAAATATAGAATATTCTAATGATATACTTGCAACGCTTGATTGCCTTGAAGCTTTAGGTGCTATAGTAGAACGAGGCGACAACCGAGTAACGCTTGGCGGGCTTAATCCATTTTCAAGTAAAAACGCAACGCTTGACTGCCGTGAAAGCGGCAGTACACTGCGTTTTTTGATACCGCTTTGTATGTTGTCAGGCAAAAAAATCACCCTTACGGGCAGTGAGCGACTATATGCCAGAAATCTTGAAATTTATGAAAAAATAGCATCTGACAACGGTATCTTGTTTGAAAAAGAAATTAATTCGCTTACCGTCTGCGGAAAACTTACAAACGGCAGTTACAAGGTAGCAGGCAATATTTCAAGCCAGTTCATATCAGGGTTGTTTTTCGCATTGCCTTTGCTTTGCGGCGACAGCACAGTAGAAATTACAGGCAACTATGAAAGTGAGCCTTATGTAGATTTAACACTCAAAGCACTGTCTGATTTCGGCGTTGAAATTACGAAACAGGGCAGAGTATACAAAATTAAGGGCGGTCAAAACTATAATTTTAAAAATTTAACCGTTGAGGGTGACTATTCTAACGCCGCCTTTTTAGACGGATTTAATCTTTTAGGCGGTAATGTTACCGTAACAGGTCTTGATAAAGACAGTCTGCAGGGCGACCGCATTTATAAAAAAATGTTTGAGGGTATAAAATCGGGGGAAAAGCAGTTTGATTTGTCGCAATGCCCTGATTTAGCACCTGTTATGTTTGCTTTATCTGCGGTCTACGGCGGCGCG
>JBJFGD010000217.1:0-2368 GCA_051892355.1 Acutalibacteraceae bacterium
TAATGATTATTATTAAAAAAAGAAAAAACTTTTAATAAAAATTATTGACAAATATTATTGTTGTGTGGTAATATAAGGTAGTATATTTGTCGGGTTGTACCCGTATTGTATTTCATACAATACCCTCTACTATATATAGTAGAGCAAGGTTTCGCTTTATTGCGAAATTTGCGGTTAATTCTTGACATAAAATCATAGATTCTTAAAAGGAGATTGAGAAATCATGAGCAAGCAAAAATTGAACAAACTTATCTCTGTTTTGTTGGCCTTGACAATTTGTTCTGCTACCGTTTTCGGTTGTCTTATCACCGTTAACGCGGCAGAAACTCCATCTTGCGAAATCGCAAATGGTGTCGTAAAAGACTCAACAACAGCAACGGTTGATGTAACCTTCACCGCGCCAAATGGCATAGCGGCAGGTGAATTTGCCGTTGATAAAACTGCAGAGAATTTTACAGGTGTAACCGCTACGGTTATAGACGGCACACCGCTGGATTCTGCAACTGACGGCGCATTTGATGCCGCTGATTTTACTATTACACATGCAAGTGAATCAGAAGAAGCAGTTGATCTTAACGGTGCGCTTGAAGTTATACTTTTTGAAACCGCAAGCGTTGATGAAGGTAATGGCGAAGGTCATCTTAAATTATACACTTCTGTTACCCTTCAACTCACCTATACTTTGGTTGATGGCTCTGTAGTTAAGGGTACCGATATTCCTGTTTCTATAAGTGATATAGCAATTACAGGCGAAAGCACTGTAATAAGCGGTATGCCTACATCAGTTGAAGGCACTATTGAAACCGGTTGTGACCACATCATCACCGTTTCAGGCAGCCCAATCAGAACCGATGCTGAAAACGGTTATGCGGTTTATGAAAACGGCGTATGCTCTATTTGCGGCGAAAACTTTGGTTATCAGGTAGTTCCTACTGCTGAAATCGAAACAGAAACTATCATTTATAATGTTAATAACTCCCCAAGTGACGGCAGCTTTATTACCGCAGCAGCTGAAGGTGTGGGTGATACAGCTGAAAACCCATATATAATCAGCACTGTTTCTGACCTTATATATCTTGTTAAGTCAGCAACTACTGCAACTACTACAGACAAATATTTTAAAATTGACGATAGCATTGATACTATGGTGCTTCAGTCAGAAGATACTGTAAAAGCAATCGGTAATTATTTCTCAAGCGAAAGCACTGTAGAAGCCGGTCTTGAAGCACTTGAAAATATGACTGCAGCTCAAGCTGAAGAATATTTTACTTCAAGCAATAGTAAAGCTAATTGGAATGTTGGTGGTAGTGAATATGCTTTTGCGGGCAACATCGACTTCAATGGTGTTACCATTTACGGTCTTAAAGGCTATTTATTCAATTATATAAATGCCGGTTCTACTGTTAAAAACCTCACCGTTAAAGGCGCTTATGTCGCAAGTGATATAGCGGCTGTTATCGCTGCCCGAGGTAATGGCACCGGCACAATAACCTTTGAAAACTGCACAATTGCCAACAGCACGGTTGTGTGCCAACGCAAGAACGGTGCGGCATCTTTCGGCGGTGTTATGATTGGTTTTTGCGGACAGATTTTAAATATAAATAATTGTTTGGTTTACGGCAACACAGCAAAACACCAGGGTTATTATGATACCATAACAGGCTATGATATAACATACGGTCTGTTTGGTGGTGCTGCATCAAATACAACGGTAAGCAATTCAATTATATTAGACTGTGTGCCACATGCTACATATTTTAGCTATTCTGCTACCAGAGATGTTGTATGCAGTAAAGTATATACCAATGTTATAGGTCAAACAATTACAAGTATAGATTTTGAGAGTGATGGTGCTACTAAAATAAAATATACTGTAACACCGGAGATTGACGCTGAGGGTAATTATACCTTTAATGCTTATAAATATAATCTTACCACCGATGTAACAAACGGCCCGATTGATAATAAAAAGAGCGCAGGTTCAGTATTAGCTGTTAATGATACTGATGTTAAAGGCGTAAAAGCTAATTCTGTTATCAGCAGCTTTGATGCAGGCGTTTGGGCCTATACTGCTAACAGTTTCCCAACCCCATTAGCAGCTTTTGCTGATGCTGTAAGCACCGAATCAAGCATTGACTTTGCACTCAAAGCTGTTAACCTTACTTATGCAGATGACGGCAGTTTTAGCATAAACTTCCATTATGAGCCGCCATATGCAGGCTTTGAACCTGAACTTTATGTTGCAAAGGCAACCGAAAACGGCAAATTCAGAAAACTCACTGCCACCGTTTCATCAATGGCAGGCACAGTTTTATCTGAAAATGCTATTATGTATACATTAAGCGGACTCTCGGCAACTGAAATCGGT
>JBJFGD010000218.1:0-2347 GCA_051892355.1 Acutalibacteraceae bacterium
TTAGTTCATTAATTAAATCTTTCATAAACATTTTAACCGTTGAAGTTTTGCCCGTGTCTGACCTTCCGCGAAGTGCAATAATTTTCATAAAGTATCCCCCTAATTTAATCATCGCAAAATTTTGTTGAACACTATTCACCAATATTTATGTCATTATAGCATAGAATAAATTAAATGTAAATAGTATTCAACAAAAAAATGAGGTGGTTTTATGTTTAAGATTAAAGCCGCTGACGGCACAAACAACCTTTGCGGACGGCGAATTGCCGAAATACGCAAAAGTAAAAAGCTGTCACAACGAAAGCTGGCAACAAAAATGCAGCTACTTGGCTTTGATGTAGATCATTACTTTATCCGTCGGGTCGAAAACGGTGAGAGGTTTGTGACCGACATTGATTTGGTAATTTTTGCGCGCGCTCTTGATGTTTCTATTAACGATATGCTGTCAGCAGAGGATGCAAAGCTATAAAAAACACAAAGGGCAGACTTGAAATTTCAAGTCTGCCCTTTCGGCTTGTATTTACTGTTTATTCTGTTTCTGCAAAGTCAATGTCTTCAATATTAACATTAACCCGTGTTACTGCAGTGCCTGTCATTGTTTGAATTTTATCTTTAACATTCTGTTGAACAGCCTCTGCAACCTCGCGAATTTGAGCGTTTGAGTCAACGCAGATGTAAACATTAATGTCGATAGCGCCGTTTACATTTTCTACCTTTACACCTTTTACAATACTTTTGGATTTGATAGCGCCCTTAAGGTCGATTGCTTTTTTGGCGATGCCCTTAACACCGTCAATTTCACAAGCGGCAAGCTCTGCCATTTTTTCAAGCACCTCTGTGCTTACTGAAAGTTCTGTTTTATTATCTTGCATAGCTTTTTCCTCCGTATATAAAAATCAATGAATTTTTACTTTGTAATATTATTACAAAAATATTGTAACATAATTCCTTTAACAATGCAAGAATAAACAGAAATTTTATTTTACGGTGACTATTTTTATATTGCCAAGCGGTATTTCGGTTTGAGCTGTAACAATATCTTGTATCTGCAAGGTTTGAGCCGTAGTAATTCCGTCGGATTTTACCACGACATTTACATCGCTGTCACCTATTACAACAACCGCATCATTAAATCCTTTGGCTTTAAGCAAAGTTTCAATATTGTTAGCCTTTTCAACGCGGGCGGCTATTTGATTTACAGTTTCAAAAGCCTTTTCGCGTTCAGCATCGGTAGCATTTGCAGATTTTAAAGTTTCTTCAACCGTTTCCTGTGCTTCACTTAGCACCTTTTGTCTGTCGTTTCGCGCCGTTTCAAAATAGTCGGCGTCTTCATTTTCTGCTTTTGCGCTGGTTTGTACCGCTTCTGATGAAATTTCATTTTGACTGCTTACATATGTAGCCTCACCTAAATATTTTTCGCTGGAAGAAAATTTCATATTAAGCCACACAGCAGCACCCAATGCTAACACCATCAGTGCTAACACTACCTGACTTTTACCGAATACCTTACCTTTTTTCATTGACCTGTTCCTCCTGAAATGTAAACTCGTTTTGTTGTTATATTAAGAGCCGCTGTTACGGCATTTTTTATTTTTTCGGTTGTTGCCTCGTTGTTACCGCCTAAACATATTATTGCTACACCGCGCACTTCAGGCATAATTTCGGTAACTATAAGTGCCTGCTCACCGCCGTCAGAAGTCTTTACCGTTATGTAAGATTGCTTTTTGCTTTCACTGCTTTGATCATTTTTTTCGCCCGTAGAACTCGAAGTATCGGTTTCATCAGCACTGGCATAGCAGTACCTAATACCGCTTTCAAGTGTTATTACCACCGTAGGATTTTTGTCGCCCGTAATACCCGTTACTATGTTTTTTATATCGTTTTCTAAAGCTGTGCGGTATTCATCTACCGTGTAAGTAGTTGCCACTGACGACTTTTCTTTTTTTTCACTGCCCGACGGTATAATTGACGATATAACAATCAAAGCAATGCCGAAAATTCCCAGAATTACAAGCAGTTTTGGATTTTTGGTTAAATTCTTTATTTTTTCATTCATTTATTATCACTACCTCATAACTGTCAGAGCCTATTATCGCCGTTATGTTTTCATAAGACTCATTTGTGTAAACAGTTACCCTACTTATAGTTATGCTGCCGTCGGTCAATTTATTAGTATTAACCTCAATTTTTCTAAAATTTATATCTGCATCATTTAGCGCTTGTGTAAATATCATCTGTGCAGTTACAGCAGCGCTTTCTTCGGTTACTATTTCAGTATCAGCATCCGAATTAAAAGCGCTAAAATCCGCTTTTGGCATACCTATTATTCCTGTTAGAATACAGCATA
>JBJFGD010000219.1:0-9395 GCA_051892355.1 Acutalibacteraceae bacterium
GTAGCTGATGCAATAATCAGCAATACCGATGATATCGTTTCGGCTTCTACGCTCATTGTCAATGACAATATTTCAGCACGAATTGAAAAATCTATGCTTGATACTCTTTTGCAAAACCGTCTTGACAGTTTTGCCGTAGACGGCGCGGAATGTGAAAGCAGATTTGTAGATACTGTAACTGTTGAAGAAGGCTATTATATGGCAAGTGAGCTTGACAGTGAGCAGACTGTAAAAGACATAGTTAATTCACTTTCAGTAATTACTGAAATGCGTCAGGTGTCAGAGGTTATTGTTCCGTTTACCAGCACTGTTCAAAAGACCGATGAACAAATTTACGGTTATGAAGAAGTTACTGTGCAGGGTGTATCAGGCGTTAACCGCATAACACAAGATGTTGTTTTAATTGACGGGCAAGAGCAATCGCGCACCGATGTATCAACCGAGGTTGTTGTGGCACCTGTAAATGAGGTTGTAGTAAAAGGCACCGCAAAAACACTTGCTTCGGCAAAGCAAAAACAGGCGGCGCACAGTGCAGGTTTTATATTTCCCGTGCCGTCAGGCACTTGGCGGGTAAGCTCTTACTACGGTGACGGCAGAGGCCATAAAGGTGTTGATATCTGTGCAAAAAGCGGAACTTCAATTTATGCTGTTGCAGACGGTAAAGTAGTTTATTCAGGTTGGAAAGGTGACTACGGTTACTGTGTAATAATTGAGCACGAAGGCGGCATTCGCACTCTTTATGCGCACGCAAAACAGCTTTGCTGCAGTGTGGGTGATTCTGTATCACAGGGTGAAATTATCGCCCTTGTAGGTACTACGGGCCAGTCCAGCGGCAACCATGTGCACTTTGAAGTAATAGTTAACGGCAGAAATGTTGACCCCGCACCTTATATAAATTTGAAATAGTAAAATTATAATAATTTTATAAATGATATTAACCCGACAGAATTTTCTGTCGGGTTTGTTATGTTTTTGTGCTTTTATTCTTGACGAAACCACAATATTTAGTATATAATATATTCTGTATAAATAATGCTTAACGCAAGGAAGTGTAATGTTTGGCTAAAGCAAAGGCACAATATGACAATACCAGTATACAAAAACTCGAAGGTCCCGACCGTGTGCGCAAACGCCCGGGTGTTATATTTGGCTCTGACGGTCTTGACGGTTGCGAACATTCGGTTTTTGAAATAATATCAAACTCTATAGATGAAGCTCGTGAAGGCCACGGCAAAAAGATAGTGGTTACTGCCTTTAGCGATAATTCGGTAGAGGTACAAGACTTTTGTCGAGGCTGCCCTGTTGACTACAACTCTAAATATGACTGCGAAAACTGGGAAATGGTTTTCTGTGAAATGTACGCGGGCGGTAAATACAATACCAATGACGGCTCTAATTATGAATATTCGGTTGGTCTTAACGGCTTGGGTCTTTGCGCTACGCAGTATGCCGCAGAATGGATGGATGTTGAGATAAAGCGTGACGGCTTTAAATACAACCTTCATTTTGAAAAAGGCTTTAATAAAGGCGGACTGCAAAAGCAAGATTATTCAGGCAAAGATACGGGAACAAAAATCCGCTGGAAACCAGACATTGAAGTTTTTACCGATATAAATATTCCGCGCGATTATTTTATTGATACATTAAAGCGACAGGCTATAGTAAATGACGGTTTAATGTTTGAATTTCGTGAACAGCAGGGCGCAAGATTTATATCGCAAGAAATTGTTTATAAAAACGGTATTACTGATTATATAAATGAAATTGTCGGTGAAGAAAAGCTTACTTCGGTTCAGTTCTGGAATACCGAGCGCAAGGGCCGTGACCGTGAAGACAAGCCCGAATACAAGGTAAAGATAAACGCGGCGCTAACCTTTTCAAACCGCCACACATTAAAAGAGTATTATCACAACTCAAGTTGGCTTGAACACGGCGGTGCACCTGAACGCGCAGTGCGCAACGCATTTGTTTATCAGATAGATGCTTATCTTAAGCAGAATAATAAATATAAAAGCAATGAAAGCAAGATAACTTTTTCTGATATAGAAGAATGTTTGGTGTTGGTTGTGTCTTCTTTCTCAACCATTACCTCTTATGAAAACCAGACAAAAAAATCTATTACCAATAAGTTTATCGGCGATGCCATGACCGAGTTTTTCCGTCATCAGCTTGAGATTTATTTTATAGAAAATAAGGCAGAGGCCGAAAAAATTGCCGAGCAAGTGCTTATAAACAAGCGCAGCCGCGAACGCAGTGAAAAAGAAAGAATAAATCTTAAAAAAACTTTAGCCACTAGCAATTCTATGGCAGACCGTGTGCAAAAGTTTGTTGACTGCCGCAGCAAAGATGTTAATGAACGCGAACTCTATATAGTTGAGGGTGATTCGGCGCTGGGTTCTTGTAAACTGGCACGAGATGCGGCTTTTCAGGCTATTATGCCTGTTCGCGGTAAAATACTTAATTGCTTAAAGGCAGAGTATGACAAGATTTTTAAAAGCGAGATAATTACCGACTTATTAAAGGTGTTAGGCTGCGGTGTTGAGGTTAAGTCAAAGGCAAACAAAAATCTTTCTAACTTTGATATGGCAAATCTGCGTTGGAGCAAGATTATTATTTGTACCGATGCCGATGTTGACGGCTTTCATATAAGAACGCTGATACTCACTATGATTTACCGTCTTATGCCTACGCTTATCAGTGAAGGCAAGGTTTTTATAGCCGAAACCCCGCTTTATGAGATAAATACCAAGGCAAAAACATATTTCGCTTATGATGAAAACGAAAAGGCGGACATACTAAATCAAATAGGCGACGAAAAATATACCCTACAGCGTTCAAAAGGTTTGGGCGAAAACCAACCCGATATGATGAACCTTACTACTATGAATCCCGAAACACGCCGTCTTATTAAAATTCTGCCCGAAGATGCCGAATACACCAGCGAAATGTTTGATTTGCTGTTGGGCGACAACCTTTCGGGTCGTAAAGATTATATTTCAGAATACGGTTATCTGTATATGGAAGATGCAGATATAAGTTAAGATAAAGGAGATATAAAAATTGGCTCCAAGAAAAAAGAAAGAAACCGAGCAAAAAACCAAAAAGCCGCAAAGCAATGCATATATTGCGGGCGCAGGCACAGTTGTTGAAAGCTTGGTAACCGAAACGCTAAAATCAAACTTTATGCCTTACGCTATGAGTGTTATTGTGTCAAGAGCCATACCCGAAATTGACGGGTTTAAGCCATCGCACCGTAAATTGCTTTATACAATGTATAATATGGGCTTGCTTAAAGGCTCTACAATAAAGTCAGCAAACATTGTCGGCCGTACAATGCAGCTTAACCCACATGGCGATGCCGCAATTTACGAAACAATGGTTCGACTTTCTGAAGGTAATGAGGCGCTGTTGCACCCATATGTAATGTCTAAAGGTTCTTTTGGCAAAGCATATTCCCGTGATATGCAGTGCGCGGCATCCCGTTATACCGAGGCAAAGCTTGCACCCATAGCAGAAGAACTTTTTGCCGACATAGACAAAGACACGGTTGATTTTGTAGACAATTATGATGCTACAATGAAAGAACCTGTTTTGTTTCCTGTTACATTCCCTACAATTTTGGTTAATGCCAATATGGGTATTGCGGCGGGTATGGCAAGCAATATTTGCCCATTTAATCTGCGTGAAGTATGTGAAACTACAATTGCTTATATTAAAGATAATGATATAAATGTTGCCGATACACTTTTAGCACCCGATTTTCCCATTGGGGGCGAGTTGTTATATAACCGCGCCGAAATGGAAAAGATTTATGAAACGGGTCGCGGCAGTTTTAAGGTGCGCGGCACCTATGTTTACGATAAGGCAAATAACTGTATAGATATAAAATCTATACCGCCTACCACCACTACAGAAGCGATAATTGAAAAGGTTATCGACCTTGTAAAGCTTAAAAAGATTACAGAAATTAATGATATCCGTGATGAGACCGACCTTGGCGGTTTGCAGATTACCATTGACCTAAAACGCGGTGCCGACCCCGAAAAACTGATGAAAAAGCTTTTCAAAATGACACCTTTGCAAGACAGTTTTGCTTGTAACTTTAACATTCTTATTGCATCAAGCCCTATGGTGCTTGGTGTTAAAGAAATTATATCTGAGTGGGTGGCGTTTCGCAGTGAATGTGTGCGCCGCAGAGTTTACTTTAAACTCGAAAAAGCGCAAAGCAAACTGCATTTGCTTAAAGGTATGGAAAAAATATTGCTTGATATTGACAAGGCAATAAAAATAGTTCGCGATACCAAAGAGGAAAAAGAGGTTGTGCCCAATCTTATGATAGGTTTCGGTATAGATGAAATACAGGCGGAATATGTAGCCGAAATCAAGTTGCGCCACCTAAACCGTGAATATATTTTAAAGCGTCTTGATGAGATTGAAAATCTTGAAAAAGAAATAGAAGAGATGCAATCAATTCTTGACTCTAAATCAAAAATTAAAAAGATTATTGTAAGAGAGCTTGAAGAGGTCATTAAAAAATACGGTCGTGACCGCAAAACTCAAATTATTTCAGCCGAAGTCGAAAGCAATGAAAAAGATGAAGAGGTAATTGACGATTCGCCCGTAACACTTTTCTTTACAAAAGACGGCTATTTCAAAAAAATTACACCGCAATCTTTGCGTATGAGCGGCGAGCAAAAGCTCAAAGAGGGCGATGAAATAACGCAGGTTATTGAGTCTACAAATGCGCACGATTTGTTGTTCTTCACTACTAATGCACAGGTTTACAAAAGCCGAGTCATCGATTTTGCAGACGGCAAGGCAAGCACACTCGGTGACTATATAGCGGGCAAACTTGAATATGACGAGGGCGAAGCAAGCCTTTATATGGTTGATACAACCGATTATTCGGGTTTTATGATTTTTGTATTTGATAATGGCAGGGTGGCAAAGGTTCCGCTTAAATCTTATGAAACCAAAACCAACCGCAAAAAACTTATCAAGGCATACTGTAATAAATATAAAATTCACACTATACTTTATTTTAAAGAAGATTGTGATATTTTACTTAAATCTACAAACAATCGTATGCTTTTGGTAAATACCGCCTCAATACCCGCAAAAGCAACTAAGGATAACGGCGGTATTGCGGTAATGACACAAAAGAAAGGTCAGCGGATTTTTACTGCCGAAGCTTACAAAGACGACACACTTGAAAATCCGCACCGTTACCGAACAAAAAATCTGCCTGCGTCAGGCGCTTTACCTCAAACCGGCAAGGCCACGCAGACAGCACTTGATATATAAAAAGTTTAGTGTCAAAATAAAAACCGTCCGAAAAGCATAAATAATACAACATTTTGTTGCAGCACATTTGCAAATCGGGCGGCTGTCCGCCCCGAATTGCAAACGCTTTTACTCGCGGCTGACATTAATAATATTCACAAAAAAAACTAAATTATACACTACTTTTGGAGTTGGTAAATATTATGAATAAAGAATTAGCAAAACAGTATGATCCAAAAGATGTTGAAGACCGCATTTATAAAATGTGGCTCGACGGTAAATACTTTCACGCCAAATGCGAAGAGGACAAGGATACTTATACAATAGTTATTCCGCCCCCAAACATTACAGGTCAGCTTCATATGGGTCATGCGCTTGATAACACCTTACAGGATATTCTTATTAGATTTAAGCGTATGCAGGGTTACGATACTCTTTGGGTTCCCGGCACTGACCACGCATCTATTGCAACAGAAGCCAAGATTGTGGAAGCAATGAAAAAAGAGGGCATAACCAAAGAAGATATAGGCCGTGACGGATTTTTAGAACGCGCTTGGGCTTGGAAAAAGCAATACGGCGGCCGCATTATAGAACAGCTTAAAAAGTTAGGTTCTTCATGCGATTGGGACAGAGAGCGTTTTACCCTTGATGAAGGTTGCAGCAAAGCCGTCAGAGAAGTATTTGTAAAGTTGTATGAAAAAGGGCTCATTTATCGCGGTGAACGAATGATTAACTGGTGTCCGCATTGTAAAACCTCTATTTCTGATGCAGAGGTTGAATATGAGGAACAGGCAGGTCATTTTTGGCATCTGCGTTATCCTTTTGCCGATGGCAGCGGATATTTAGAACTTGCTACCACACGCCCCGAAACCTTGCTTGGCGATACCGCTGTTGCGGTTAACCCAAATGATGAACGGTATAAAGATTTAATAGGCAAAGAACTTGATTTACCCATCGTTCACCGTAAAATACCTGTTGTTGCAGATGATTATGTTGAAATGGATTTTGGAACAGGTGTTGTAAAAATTACACCCGCGCATGATCCCAATGACTTTGAAGTCGGTCTTCGCCATAATTTGCCTGTTATCTGCGTTATGACAGATGATGCAAGAATAGTTGACGATTACCCCCAATATGCGGGAATGGACCGTTACGAAGCTCGAAAAGCAATTGTTGCCGATCTTGAAGCCGAAGGCGCGCTTGTAAAGGTTGAAGACTACACCCACAATGTTGGCACATGCTACCGTTGCGGCACCACCGTTGAGCCTGCAGTTTCAAAACAGTGGTTTGTAAAAATGAAGCCATTGGCAGGTCCTGCAATTGATGCAGTTAAAAAAGGTGATACCCAATTTGTTCCGCAGCGTTTTGAAAAGGTGTATTTTCACTGGCTTGAAAATATTCGCGACTGGTGCATTTCGCGTCAGCTTTGGTGGGGTCATCGCATACCTGCCTGGTATTGTGATGATTGCGGCGAGATAACCGTTTCGCGTGAAGATGCAAGTTGTTGCGCTCATTGCGGCAGCAAACACATTCATCAAGACCCCGATACACTTGACACCTGGTTTTCATCGGCACTTTGGCCGTTTTCTACACTTGGTTGGCCCGATGAAACTGAAGACCTAAAGCACTATTACCCCACAAACACACTGGTTACAGGTTACGATATTATTCCATTCTGGGTAATGCGTATGATGTTCTCGGGTTTAGAGCATACCGGTCAAGTGCCGTTTGATAAAGTTCTTATTCACGGTCTTGTGCGCGATTCACAGGGCAGAAAGATGTCAAAGTCTTTAGGCAACGGTGTTGACCCGCTTGAAGTTATTGATACCTACGGTGCCGATGCATTGCGATTCTCACTTGCAACGGGTAACAGCCCCGGCAATGATATGCGTTATATACCCGAACGCGTTGAAGCAAGCCGTAACTTTGCAAATAAAATTTGGAATGCCGCAAGATTTATACTTATGAATCTTGAAAGTGATGAGGTTTTACCGCTTAACACTGCTGATTTTGCGCTTGAAGACAAGTGGATAATTTCAAAATATAATACGCTTGTTGGCGAAGTTACCGAAAATCTTGAAAAATTTGAGCTTGGTATGGCAGTGCAGAAACTTTACGACTTTATATGGGATGTGTTCTGTGACTGGTATATTGAAATATGCAAAGCGCGATTAAACGGCGAAGATGCTGCGGCTAAAAATACCGCAAGAAGTGTGCTTGTATATGTATTTACCAACACTTTGGCTTTGCTTCATCCGTTTATGCCGTTTATCACCGAAGAAATTTGGCAGAATATGCCGCATTTGGGCGAAGCACTTATGGTTACCGAATGGCCTGAATTTTGCGATGAATTTAACTTTGCAAACGAAGAAGCCGAGTTTGAAAAAATTATGCTGGTTATAAGGGCTATTAGAAACCGCCGTGCAGAAATGAATGTTCCGCCATCTAAAAAAGCAAAGGTTTGTATACAAACCGCATTTGCCGATACATTCAAAACAGGCACAGATTATATCTGCCGACTGGCTTCTGCTTCTGAAGTAGAGATTGGCGATAGCTTTGACAGCGAGGGCGCTGTTCGCGTGGTTACAGATGCAGCCACCGTTTATATGCCTATGAAAGAGCTTGTTGATATTGAGGGTGAAATTGCACGCCTTAACAAAGACTTGCAAAAAGCAATCGTTGACAAAGAGTTCTTTGAAAAGAAGCTTAACAATCAGGGCTTTATTGCAAAAGCACCCGCCGCTGTTGTAGAACAGCAAAAGCAGGGTCTTGCAAAAGCGCTTGATAAAATCAAGATGATTGAAGACAGCATTGCCGAAATAAAGGCTCTTGGTTAAAAAATAAAATTAAAAAAGAGAGTCGACTGCAAATTTAAAGTCGGCTCTCTTTTACGCATCGGGTAATACCCGACAATATATGCGGCAGATTTATTTTCGGTATCAGATTTCAATACGGTTTTAATATCTCTGCCGTTTTAAAAGGGTAAGAATATAAATTCAACCCTTGATAGTATTATGTGAAACTGTTTTTAAAATTTTCAAGTAAAATTTTGGTGTTTTATGAATTATAAAGAAACTTTAAATTATATACATTCTTTGGGATTTTTTTTGCACACAGCAGGTCTTGACAGAATTTCTGCCGTTATGGAAAAACTAAACCATCCGCAAAATAGTTTTAAAACAATACATATTGCAGGAACAAACGGCAAAGGTTCGGTTTGCACATTTATTTCATCTGCTTTAATGGCATCAGGTTATAAAACAGGCACTTTTGTATCACCGTATATCGTAGATTTTTGCGAGCGTATACAAATAAACGGTGATAATATCAGCCGTGATGATTTATGCCGTATTTCACAAAAAGTTATCGATACCGGTGTAAAGCTTACTGAATTTGAATTTATAACTGCTGTAGGTTTTTTGTATTTTAGCGAAAAAAAGATTGATGTTGCAGTTATCGAAACCGGACTCGGTGGCAGACTTGATGCTACAAATGTTATTGCCGCGCCTCTAATATCGGTTATTACAAAAATAGGGCTTGACCATACGGCTGTTTTGGGTGATACTCTTCAAAAAATCACTGCTGAAAAATGCGGAATAATCAAGGGTGAAAATACAGTTACAACCTATAACCAACCATGTGAGGCTTTATCGGTTATAAAAGAATATGCACCCAAAGTTAAAATACCTGATATAAATGAACTCAAAATAATAAAAACTTCTGTTTTGGGTAATGAGTTTATTTATAAAAATATTATTTATAAAACAAATTTGGGCGGTGATTTTCAAATTGAAAATGCGCTGCTTGCAATAGAAACACTTAAAAATTGCAAACTTAAAATTGATGATGAAGCCATTAAAGCGGGGTTCAAAAATGCGTTTATTCCGGCACGGGCAGAGGTAGTTAGCTTATCACCGTTAACAATAATTGATGGCGCGCATAATCCCGACGGGGCCAATGCATTGCTGCAAATACTTAAAGAGTATAGCGGTTGTACGGCAATTGTCGGTGTTATGAAAGACAAAAATTATAAAGCGGTATTATCAAAAACCCTGCCGTTTTGCAAAAATGTTATTTGTGTAACGCCAAATGTGCCGCGAGCACTTTCAGCA
>JBJFGD010000220.1:0-9280 GCA_051892355.1 Acutalibacteraceae bacterium
GTTACAATATGGCTTTCCGATTATCTCACGGCGGATAATCTTAAAATGTATTATGTTTCAGATGACGGCAAAAAAGAGGAAATAAATATTGCGGTAGATAAAGAAAACCGTTATGTGACGGCGGAGCTTGATCATTTCAGCACATACGCTCTCTTAAATACAGAACCCGAAACACAAGCAAATGTAATAAAAACAGACGGCGAAACAATAAAATCGCCTAAAACAGGTGATAACAGCCATACAGAACTGTTTATCACACTAATGGTTTTATGCGGAATTGCAGCATTAACTTCCGTAATCTTTTTAGTAAACAAAAAGCGAGTATAAATATTAAAAAAACAGGGACTGTCGCGTTGAAGTAAAGCTGCGTAAAACAAAGCCTCCCTTTAGGCAAGGGAGGCTTTAGGGGTGCAAAAACAGGCTTTTTCAACATACTGAAAACCCACTCAAACGAGTGGGTTTAAATTTTATTTTTCAATATATTTTTTTATTGCGTTAAATGATTCATCGCTTATGTGATGTTCAATTTTACAGGCATCTTCTGCGGCGGTTTCAGCGCTTACACCAAGGCTTATAAGCAGGTCAGTAAGTAATATATGGCGCTGATAAATCTTTTCTGCAATTTCAAGACCAGCATCGGTAAGTGTTAAAAAACCGTCTGAATCCATAAGTACATATCCGCCGTTTTTAAGCAAGCTCATAGCACGGCTTACACTTGGCTTTGAATAGCCTAAATATTCGCAAACATCTATTGAACGCACATTGCCCGACTTTTTATTTAAAACATATATGGTTTCAAGGTACATCTCGCCCGATTCCTGTATGTTCATATAAACACCTCTTTTACATCAGTATTTTAACATAAAAACAAAAAAAAAGCAACTGCCGAAAATTTTTGAGAAATTTTGTAAAAAAGGCTTGACAAATTATAACATTAGGTGTATTATATCAAATGGTTAGCAAGGGCTAACCGCTATTTTAATCAATTTAGTTAGCCTAAACTAACCGAGGGTGAGTAAAATGAATTTAACAACTGCAGTTGAAGGCAAAGAGTACATAATAAAAAATGTTGTCACCGATGACGAAGAATTAAATGCATTTTTGTTTTCACTTGGTTGCTATAGCGGCGAGCCTATTACCGTTGTATCACATAAAAAAAAGACCTGTGTCGTATCTATAAAAGACAGTAGATACAGCATTGACAGTCAACTTGCTGCTGCAATAGAGGTTTTTGAATAAAAAGCTAATGTAGCCGCATTATTTTTTAAATCAAAGTTAGCAACCGCTAACTCAAAATTATAAATTTACACATTTTATGGAGGAAAGAAAGATGAGAATAGCACTTACCGGCAACCCCAATAGCGGCAAGACCACGATGTACAATGCTTTGACGGGTCGCAACGAAAAGGTAGGCAACTGGGCGGGCGTTACCGTCGACAAAAAAGAACATCATATAAAAAAAACATACTATTCAGGCACCGAACAGTTAATTGCTGTTGACCTTCCGGGTGCTTATTCAATGTCACCGTATACCAGTGAAGAAAGTATTACAAGCAGCTATATAAAAAAGGAAAACCCCGATGTTATTATTAATATTGTGGATGCTACAAACCTTAGCCGCAGCCTTTTCTTTACAACACAGCTTTTGGAACTTGGAATTCCCGTTGTTATTGCGCTTAATAAAAGTGATATTAACGAAAAGAAAGAAACCGTGATTGATGAAGCGGCTTTATCTCAAAAGCTCGGTTGTCCTGTAGTAGAGACAATATCCACTTCATCAGACGGATTAAAAGCAGTTATAGAAACTGCTGTGTCTTTGGTTGGCAAAAAGCAAGTTGCACCTTATGTTCAAGAAGGTGTTAATCTTGCAGATAAAAATTCTGTGGCTGAGGCCGACCGCAAACGGTTTGAGTTTGTAAATAAGATTGTAAAACAGGTTGAAAGCCGCAAGGTGCTTACCAAAGATAAAAACTTTGACGATAAGATTGATGCTGTGCTTACAAACAAATGGCTGGGTATTCCTATATTCGCTGTTGTTATGTTGCTGGTGTTCCAAATTTCGCAAACTTGGGTAGGACCTCTTATTTCTGACACATTGGTTGCTTGGCTTGAAGTATTTCAAAACTGGGTAGGTGGATTTATAACCAATTCATTGGTATATGCAATTGTAGTTGACGGTGTAATCGGCGGCGTTATTGCCGTTATAGGTTTTTTGCCGCTTGTTATGGTAATGTACTTTTTGTTAGCTCTGCTTGAAGATTGCGGTTATATGTCTCGTGTGGCAGTTGTTCTTGATCCTATATTCAAAAAAGTAGGTCTTTCGGGCAAATCGGTTATTCCTTTTGTTATCGGTATCGGTTGTGCGGTTCCCGGTGTTATGGCAAGCCGTACAATTCGCAATGAGCGTGAACGCCGTGCCACTGCAATGCTTACACCCTTTATGCCATGCGGCGCTAAAATACCTGTAATAGCTCTTTTTGCAGGCGCATTCTTTAACAATGCGGGTTGGGTGAGTGCAATATGTTATCTTACAGGTATACTTCTTATCTTTTTATGTGCTCTGCTTATAAATGCGATTACAGGTTATAAGGCAAGAAAATCCTTCTTTATTATTGAACTGCCCGAATACAAGGCTCCGTCACTATGGGGTGCGTTTAAGTCTATGTGCAGTCGCGGTTGGGCATACATAGTTAAGGCGGCTACAATAATTCTGTTGTGTAATACTGCTGTTCAGGTTATGCAGACCTTTACATGGAAATTTACAGAGGCAAACGAAACTGCCAGCAATTCAATACTTGCTTCTATTGCAGGACCTGTAGCTTATCTGTTGATTCCGGTTGTAGGTGTTCTTTCATGGCAATTGGCGGCGGCGGCTGTTACGGGCTTTATTGCCAAAGAAAATGTTGTAGGTACTTTGGCTGTTTGTTTTTCAATCACCAACTTTATCGACACAGAAGAACTTGCTTTGGTAGGCGGTTCAAATGAAGTTGTAGCTGCTATGGGTATTACAAAGGTTGCGGCGCTCGCTTACCTTATGTTTAATCTTTATTCTCCGCCTTGCTTTGCTGCAATCGGCGCCATGAACTCTGAAATGAAGAGCAGCAAATGGCTTTGGGGCGGTATCGGATTACAATTATGTGTAGGTTTTACTGTAGGATATTTAGTATATACTATAGGCACACTTATTGTAGATGCTTCTGCGCTTAATGTTGTTTCGGCATTTTGCGGAGGATTAGCCGTTGTAGTTATGGCGATTATTGTAGTTGCTTTATGTATTCATTCAAATAATAAACTCAAGGCAGAATACGCTTTGTCTGATAATAAAAAGCAAGCCGTATCTGCAGGTAAGTAATCAGGTGTTATTATGGGAGATTATATTGCTATAGCGGTTGTAGCAATCATTTTGATTGCTGCGGTTGTGTATATTATAAGAGCCAAGAAAAAAGGCGTTAAATGCATTGGCTGTCCGTCGGGCGGCAAGTGCAAAGCAAATAATAATTCATCTTGCTGTTGTTGCAACTGCGATGCACAAAACAGTTCTGAAGACGATATAAAATAAATTTTAAAAAAGCCTTTTGTACCTATTGTGCAAAAGGTTTTTTATACATTTATTGATTTGTTCATAATTTTGTGATAAAATTAAATAGGTATAGAATATAAAGGGGGGTGAGTGTATGAAATTTAAGGTTAAGCATAAGCGTGGTATACCGTTTCCTACGCATATTGTGTTTTCGGCAGTTTCGCTGTTAGTGCAAATAGCATTTTTTATAATAATGGTGTACGGCCTTTCTGAGCATTTTTTCTTTGTAAATACGCTTTCAATGGTAATGGGTATTGCTACGGTTTTTTATATTATTAACCGCAAGGGCAACCCCAGTTATAAAATTTTATGGATAATTTTTATTCTTGTTGCGCCTGTTTTCGGTGTGACATCATTTATGCTTTTGGGTGGAGGCCGTGTTATGCCTCATCTTAAAAAGAAGATGAATATTTGCGAAGATAAATACAAAAAGCAGTTGCCTGATGATGCAGATATACACGAAACTCTGCGTTACAGTGACGGTATGCATTCGCGCCAGGCAGATTACTTGACTATGGAATCGGGCTTTCCGCTTTACAAAAATTCTTCTACAGAATTTTTAGCACCGGGTGAAGAGTTTTTACCGCGATTTCTTGAAGAACTTGAAAAGGCAGAAAAATATATATTTATTGAATTTTTTATTATTGCCGAGGGCAAAATGTGGAATGCAGTCGGTGAAATACTTGAACGCAAGGTGCAACAGGGCGTAGAGGTAAAGGTTTTATTTGACGATTTCGGCTCTATAAAGCGTCAGCGAAAAGAATTTGTAAAACGACTGCGCCGAAAAGGAATAGAGGTTGCCGTTTTCAATAAAATACGCCCATCGTTTGATATTTTTATGAATAACCGTAATCACCGTAAAATTGTTGTAATAGACGGCAAAACTGCAATCACCGGCGGTCTTAATCTCGCTGATGAATATATAAATCAATATGAACGGTTCGGTTATTGGATGGACTGTGCAGTAATTATAAAGGGTGATGCGGTAAAGAGCTTTTTGGCAATGTTTTGCAGCACTTGGGAGTTTACCACCCGCAAAGCTATAAATATGTCGAATTATATTTCTGAAGAGAAAGTGCTTGAAAAAGGTTTTCTTATACCTTATGCCGACGGTCCGCTTGATGATAAAAATCCGGCAGAAGGTATTTATATGCAGATACTTAATTCTGCACAGAGGTATGTTTATATAACAACGCCATATCTTATAATTGACAGTTCTATGATAGAGTGTTTAAAACTTGCCGCCGAATCAGGTATTGATGTTCGTATAATTACACCGCATATTCCCGATAAATGGTATGTGCATCCGGTAACGCAGTACAACTATTATGAACTGCTTGAGGCCGGCGTAAAGATTTACGAATACACACCGGGTTTTATACATTCAAAAATATTTGTATCTGATGACAGCGTAGCAACAGTGGGAACTGTAAATATGGATTACCGCAGTTTTATAATGCACTTTGAATGCGGCGTATGGATGTGCGGCAATAAAACCGTATATGACATCAAAGATCATTTCAACTCACTGCTTTTACACTGTGAAGAAATAACCCTTGAAAAAATGCGAAAATCACCTTGGTACACAAGGTTAAAACGCGCAATTCTTCATTTGTTTGCACCCTTTATGTAAATTAAAATAAAATAGTATGAACAAAAACAGGAGGTATTTTATTATGAAAAAGTTTTTAAAGTTTTTAGGTGCAATAGCAGCAATTTTTTCGGCTGTGCTTGGCGCATTAGCGGTATTTGACCGTTTAAGCAACAAAAACCGCATCAAAGACGGATACCTTGAGTGTGAAGTTTCTGAAAACGAAACCGAATAATAAATTTTAAATTGGCCGGTGCAAACCGGCCTTTATTTTGTAATAATGTTTACTGCTTGTGAATACAATTTAGTAAAAAAGTATTCTTGGGAGTGTGCATTATATATGGAGCAAAAAAATCTTAAAACAAGTGTATTTTCGCTTGATACTGTTTTTAACGAATCGGCAGAACAACCTATAGATGTAGATTTTACTCTGCCTGATTATTACCCGGATATATCTAAAATTTTGAAGTGCCGCGCGATATCGCGAATAGCTTCAAAGGGAATTAACGGATCAAACATAACCGTTGAGGGTTGTGTTACTATTACGGTTATTTATTGTGACAGTGACAGCTGTCTTAATTCTTATGAATATCAGTATCCTTTTTCAAAAACATTTGATACGGGCATTAACACCGACGGCACTGCTCTTACCGTAAAAACAAAATGCGAATACATAAACTGTCGCGCTGTAACGGGCCGTAAAATTGATATTCACGGGGCGGCAGGCATATATGTAACAATGACACGCAGAAAACTGACTGAAATAATATCTGATGTAGACGATCCGAATATTGAACTTTTACGTGGCACAATACCGGCAACCGTGCCTATGGGTTGCGCTGATAAATATCTTGTAATAGATGAAGAAATAGAGTTAGGCTCAGGGCAGCCTGATATACGCTGTATTATACGGTATGATGCTGCTGCAGCCATTACCGATAGCAAGATAATAGCCAGCAAATCGGTTGTAAAGGGCGAAATGGTTGTAAAAATTCTTTACTCGCCTGAAAACGGTTCACCCCAAACCGTAAGATGTACAATACCTTTTAGTCAGTTGATCGAAATTGACGGTATGACCGATGAATGCAGCTGTGAATCAAAGGTGTATATTGCACATCTTGAAATAAAACCCCGTGTATCTGCTTCGGGTGAAAGCCGTCAATTTTTATTAAGCGCAAAATTGCTTGTGACAAGCGAATGTTGTTGTAATAATGATGTGGCGGTAATTCTTGATGCGTATTCGCGTAAATTTGAAGCAGATATTTCTAAAAATGAGGTTTG
The DNA here is from genome assembly GCA_051892355.1 of Acutalibacteraceae bacterium. Classification (GTDB taxonomy): domain Bacteria; phylum Bacillota; class Clostridia; order Oscillospirales; family Acutalibacteraceae; genus UBA737. Next base: position 6,453 of record JBJFGD010000220.1, read on the forward strand.
TTTTAATAAAATATGTGAAAATATAAATGAAACCTTCAACTGTAAGAAAAATCTTGAATTTTCTGAAGGAGCGCTGTCTGTAATATCAGATATGTGGTGTGATACAAAGACAGACAGTGTTAAGTTTGCTGATAACAGCATTATGATACGCGGCACAGTTACCGCATATATAATTGCTACAGGCTCTGACGGTATACCTGCTTTTTATGAAAAAGCAATTGATTTTGAATACTCGCATCCAATAAATACTGATGGTAAAACCTTTAAATGCACACCCGAAATTACTGTGCTGGGCTCAAATTACACGCTTATGGGGTCGGGTAATATGGAACTGCGTGTTGATTTAAATATATGCGCATCTGTTTACGAGTGCAGTAAAATACCGCTGATTGTAGATATAAAAATAAATGATTCACAGCCGATTAACAAACAAAAACGCGGGGCAATGACAGTTTATTTTGCATCTGCCGGTGAAAATATTTGGGACATTGCACATCGATATTTTGCAGATGTTGAAGATATAAAACAAATCAACGAAATAACCGAAAATAAACTTGATAGTGATTGTATGATTTTAGTGCCTACAAATTGACAGTAATTAATAAAATCATAAGCATTTGCTATAATTATAAAGCAAATGCTTATGATTTTTTAAATGCTGATTATATATTATGTTATGAAGACAATTTGCCGATTAATTCAGTATTATATATTTATATGTTTCTTGACAGATTATGATTAAAGTTGTAAAATATAATTACATACTTATAATTGAGGGATATTATGGAAAGGAAAAGATTTTTTAATTTTCACATAAGTCGCAGTAGGCTTGCGGTAATTCTATTGCTTATTTATGATGCATTTGCAGTTAATTTTTCTTATCTTTTAGCACTTTGGTTAAGATTTGACTGTAAAATAAATGATCTTATAAAAGGGTCACCTGAATATCTTGAAGCATGGGTTAAATTTGTTCCTATTTATACCGTTGTTTCGTTAGCGGTGTTTTGGGCGTTTAAGCTTTACCGCAGTATATGGACTTTTGCAAGTTACCGTGAGTTTTTTAATGTTTTATACTCTACGCTGGTTACATCGGTTTTTCACGCGGTAGGTATAACAATATTTATAAATTTGAGCGATATGGCTATAAGGCGAATGCCCATTACATACTATTTTATCGGAACAATACTTCAGTTTATTTTAATCTTGATTGTTAGATTTGCGTACAGATTCATTTTGCTTGAACGCAGTCGCCGCACAGTAGCGCGGTCTAAAAAGGCATCACGCGTTATGCTTGTAGGTGCAGGTGCCGCAGGCAGAATGATACTGCATGACATGAACCTTGTTAACGATTTAAAAGATAAGGTTGTTTGTCTGGTAGATGATAATCCCAACAAGCTTGGAAAATATATAGATAATGTTCGCGTAGCAGGCAACAGAAACGATATACCCCATTTGTGTGAAAAATATTCTATAGATAAAATATATATTACTATTCCTACAATTTCATCTGAAGATAAAAAAGCAATTCTTGAAATCTGTAAAGAAACGGGTTGCGAACTCAAGATTTTGCCAGACATATTTAAGTTAGAAAACGGCAAGGTAAGCACAAAAAAACTGGCCAATGTTTCGGTTGAAGATTTGCTTGGTCGTGAGCAGATAAAAATAAATATGGATGAAATCTTTGCTCTTTTGCAGGACAAGGTTATACTTGTAACCGGCGGCGGTGGCTCAATAGGCAGTGAACTTTGCCGTCAAATTGCAGCGCATAATCCAAAACAACTTATAATTTTTGATATATATGAAAACAATGCTTATGATATTGAAAATGAATTAAGATCCGCATATCCGTCACTCAATCTTGAAGTGCTTATTGGTTCTGTTAGAGACAGCCGTAAAATTTTTGATGTATTTGCAGAGTATAAGCCTGAAATTGTTTATCATGCGGCGGCACATAAGCATGTTCCGCTTATGGAGCATAGTCCTTGCGAAGCAATTAAAAATAATGTTATAGGTACATATAAAACCGCATATGCGGCTGTGCAAAACGGTTGTAAGCGTTTTGTGCTTATCAGCACCGATAAGGCGGTTAATCCCACAAATATAATGGGTGCCAGCAAACGGCTTTGTGAAATGATAATTCAGTCTTTTGACAAGCTTGTAAAAGACGGAAATATCAGCAAATTCAGACCGCTTTATGAGCATGATGACAGTGATGTTTCAGAAAAGTTTGTAAAAAACACCGAAAATATTGAAACAGAATTTGTTGCTGTTCGCTTTGGTAATGTTTTGGGTTCTAACGGTTCTGTTGTGCCTGTGTTTAGAAAACAAATAGCAAACGGCGGGCCTGTAACGGTTACGCACCCCGATATCATTCGTTATTTTATGACTATACCCGAAGCGGTAAGCCTTGTGTTGCAAGCCGGTTATTATGCAAAGGGCGGCGAAATATTTGTGCTTGATATGGGTGCCCCTGTTAAGATTGATACTTTAGCGCGAAATTTGATAAAACTTTCTGGGTTCAAACCCGATGTTGATATTAAAATTGAGTATACGGGTCTTCGCCCCGGTGAAAAGCTTTACGAAGAAAGACTTATGGAAACAGAGGGCTTGCGTACAACGCTTAACAAACTTATAAGTATATGTAATCCTATGGATTTTGATAGTGACCGGCTTTTTGATGAAATCGAAGAACTTATGCATATATGTTATGAAGAACCCGAACGGGTAAAAGAATTTGTTGAAGAAATTGTTCCTACATATCACCCTGCAGGCGAAAACGGTACTACCGAAAAACCAAAGGCTTATCAGGAACAGTTAGAGGCTATGGC